>QOQI01000042.1 GCA_003332035.1 Paracoccaceae bacterium | reverse complement strand
AGCAGAATTGGTGAGAAGGCCCTGCGTTCTTTAAGTTTTTCACCTTTAACCATTGCGATGAGAGCAAATATTATCAGGCCGCCACTGATCAGAAAAAACATAATTTGTGATGGTGATAAAAAGGATCCAGAAATTTTTACAAATGTATCTCCAACAGCAAAGGAAGCCATTGAAATCAACATTAGTAAAATGCCTTTGGAATTCTTTTTCTGGCTTACCAACATTTCAAACTCCAAATCATAAGCGTGTGTATCTAGAGTAAAACACTGACAAGCAATAGGGTATTTTTCAATCTGGACATGGCGTGAATTTATGACAAAGATCGCACGTAAAGAAATAGATTTTGAAAGAATTAAAAATGAGTAAATACGGTGAAAATGACAAGCAGGGACAATATTGGAATGAAGCCCCCGGACAGTCATGGGTGATTAATGATGCTTCAATGAACGAGCGCCTTGAAAACATTTCGGATATTTTGTTCGAAGGTTTAGATGTTAATGGGTACAACAATGGACTGGATATTGGGTGTGGTGCAGGTTCAACCACACGACGGTTAGCAACAATAATGGGCAATCAAGCAAGGGTGACTGGGCTTGATATTTCTGAAAAACTTTTAACTTTGGCAAGATCTCATCCCGAAAGCTTAGGTAAAAACTTTTTGCAGGCTGATGCTCAGTCTTACAATTTTCAACCTGAAGGGTTTGATTTGACGATATCAAGGTTCGGCGTAATGTTCTTTGAAAATCCGTTAAAAGCATTTAAAAATATAAAGTCTGCTATTCAAAAGGGTCGTGAGATGCGATTTGTTTGTTGGGCCCCACTTGGAGCTAATGATTTTTTCCTGTCTCCGCTCAAGACAGTTGTTGATATTACTGGGGTATCTTTTGCAGAGCCAGGTAATGAGCCTGGGCCACTTGCATTTAGCGACCGTAATTATCTTTCTTCTATTCTGAAGGCTGCTGAATTTTCCTCCATTAATATAGATGCTGTAGAGACCAGCATATGCACTAAAGATAGTGTTGAAAAAAATGCGGCACTTTTAATGGAAATAGGAATGGGGTTCAGAGCAATAAAAGAGGCTGCGCCCACGCATGAAGTATTGGACAAGATTAGAGAAGCATTTGTTATCGATGGAAACAAAAGATTACAAAATGGCCTTATAAGCTACGATGCCACAATTTACAGAGTGTCCGCTCTGGCTTAAAAAGTTGTCTACGGATAGGCAAATTTACATAAAATTTGGAGTGTGGAAAAGAGCCTCTGATTGAGTAAGCATTGACGCCTTAAAACTTAGCTGTCACCAATGTATTATAATAGTTAAAGGTATTGAAATGTCTTATATTATGCAAGGATTTCCGCCTAAAGAGCCAAACCAAGCTACGTTGGATAACTGGCGTAAAGCCCCATATTGTCATTGGGCTTTTCATCATGTGCGAGAGCTTGTCCCTTCGGCTGAAATTCAAAATGACCCTATGAATGTTTGGGAACTAGATAGTGGTAACTTAGATACATCTAAAATTGGCCTCGATGAAGCCTTAATACAAACGGATACAGATGCTCTTGTCATCATTCATGATAACAAACTAGTTTATGAGACTTATCGCAATGGTATGACTTCGAGGGATCCCCATATTCTGATGTCAGTATCAAAGTCCATGCTGGGATTAATTGCAGGTACACTAGTAGAACGTAATGAATTAAGCGAGAAGGACCTCATAACCAAATATGTCCCCGAATTGGCTAATAGTGCTTATGCTGAAGCCACAGTGCGCAATCTCTTGGATATGCGTGTAGGGGTTTTTTTTAATGAAGATTATCTCGCTACTGAAGGCCCTATTATTGATTACAGATACGCAGCCAACTGGAATCCTGTTCCAAAAGATCGTGAAGCTGGTGACCTACGGTCTTTTATGTCTTCCTTAAAAGAAGTAGATGGAACACATGGAGGTCGTTTTCACTATGTTTCTCCAAACACAGATCTTTTAGCTTGGGTTTTTGAGCGAGCAACGGGCATGCGATATGCCGATTTGGTTAGTGATAGACTCTGGAAACCACTGGGAGCAGAAGCATCAGGATATATAACCGTCGACCGTGTAGGCGGGGCACGCGCGGCTGGGGGTAAGTGCTTTTTAGCAAGGGATTTGGCAAGGGTAGGTATGATGATGTCCAATGGAGGACAGCGCCAAGGAAAACAAGTTATCCCAAAACAATGGATAAATGACATTATTCATAACGGTGATCCTCAGGCATGGATAGATGGCGATTTTTACAATGACATGGGCAAAAGGGAGATGCACTATCGCTCCAAATGGTACATACGGAGGGAAGCAGAGCCACTGATTTTTGGACTTGGAATTCACGGTCAATTTTTATTTATAGATCCTGCTAAAAAACTCTCCATTGCCTGGTTTTCAAGTCAGAATAATCCTCTAAACAGTCCAACTTTCGAAAAAACGTATGAAATTATTCAAGAAATACGAAATGAGTTTTCGTAAATAGAATAATTAAATATCCAACATCAAACTCAGTAAGATTCCGTCGCATGATCTATTACTTAGATACATAAGACTTTATTTTGGAATAAACGAATTAGCTGGCCAAAGCAGTACTGCAAGTTCGTAAGAGTTGCACAGAAGTTATTATTACATCAGACTGCAGGGAATAAAAATTAAATTTTTGTAATTGGAGATCTATTTTGAAAACGGTTCCTATTGTTGGTTATTCTGAAAAACTTTCGGGGCGGCCTGGAGATAGAATAAACTTTATGGTTTCCAGTGAGCATAAAGGGGATTTCACCGCTCAACTGTTCCGGTCTGTAAGCGCTGATCCAAACCCTAACGGTCAAGGCATTGTTGAGTACGCGTGCGATGATTTTTTTCCAAAAAAGGCTTTTCCATCGCGTAGGCAGAAATTTCATCCTGGTTCATATGGTATGACTGAGCAACCTCTCAAAATGACCGTTGATGATAACGTTAGCTTCTCAGTTACAGTTTATCCGACACTTAGAACTTCTAGTCCTCAATCATTAATTGAATTTGGCCAATTTTGTCTCACATTAAATCCTGAAGGCCATGCAACTTTCAGTTTAGGCTCTAAAACCGTCACTACTGTTGATGCGGTTACCGTGAGGAAATGGCATCGTATAGAAGCACAGATTAACAAAACAGGTTTGATGACTATTGAATTAACCAATTTAGATAATTCGAAAGACTCTAAGCCGGCTGTTGTCCATTTTGATGTGCAGCTGGATTTGAACGAAGAGGCGAATGTTATTATCGCAGCACAGCGCGTTGTGGGGTCAATCAATAATTGTTTTAATGGTAAAATAGAAGGCCCGGAAATTCGTGCAGACGCCCAAAGTATAGCTTGCTGGGATTTTTCAAAAAATATCTCAAGTATGGTGGTGCCAGGTATTGGTTGCCCTGATTTAACACTCATGAACGCTCCGACGCGAGCTGTCACTGGCGCCTTTTGGGATGCTAGTGAAATGAATTGGCAGCATAAGCCTGAGCACTACGCCGCCATCTCATTCCACGAAGACGATATTTATGACTTCAATTGGGAGGCAGATTTTAGTTTTGTCATTCCACCCAAAATGCCTTCTGGAATTTATGTAATGCGCATTTCTTGTGAAAATGACTACGACGCAATTCCATTTTTTGTATGCCCAGAAAAAGAGCAACCTACTGCCAGGCTCTGCGTTTTGGTGTCTACCTTTACGTATGTGATTTATGGTAATCATGCACGCCCAGACTATAATGACACTTGGTTGCAGAGGATTGCTGATTGGAATGCTTACCCGCATAATCCAGCGCAATTTCAAAGTTATGGACTATCGACTTACAATAATCATTCTGACGGCAGTGGAATTTGCCACGCCTCCCATAAGAGGCCGTTGTTTAACTTAAGACCTGGCTATATTACATTTGGACAAGCTAATTGTTCAGGATTGCGGCATTTTCAGGCTGACAGTCATCTGGTCTCTTGGTTGCACGCAAAGGGGATAGACTACGATATTATTACAGATGAAGAGCTCCATAATGAGGGTGTCGCAGCAATACAGCGTTACGAAGCTGTCTTAACCGGTAGTCACCCAGAATATCATACTAGTGAGACTTTGGACGCGTTAACTCAGTATCGAGATCAAGGTGGTGCCCTACATTACCTAGGCGGAAATGGATTTTATTGGAGGATAGCCCGTCATAAAGAAGAGCCGGCCCTTCTTGAAATTCGAAGAGCTGAAGATGGATTGCGGGCTTGGGCATCAGAGCCAGGTGAATATTATAACGGATTTGATGGGGCTTATGGTGGTTTGTGGCGAAGAAATGGGCGGGCCCCGCAGCAATTAGTTGGAGTTGGCTTTACGGCACAGGGAACATTTAATGGTATGCCCTTTAAACGTGTTTGCTTTGAACCTGAATTTGATTGGGTATTTGACGGTATTGATAATGAGATTATCGGTGACTTTGGTTTTAGCGGAAATGGGGCAGCAGGCTTTGAGTTAGACCGAACGGACCAAAAGTTGGGTTCTGGACATAAAATCACTATTCTAGCACAATCTTTTGCTACGGATGACCATTTTATTTTGGTACCTGAGGAACAATTGACGCATTTAACAAATTTATCTGGAGGTCCAGAAAGTGAAGTAAAACGTGCTGATATGATTTATTTTGAAACACCTACAGGTGGAAGAGTATTCTCTGTTGGTTCTATTACATTTTGCGGAAGTCTACCCTGGAATAATTTTGATAATGCGGTTTCGCGCTTATTATTTAATGTTTTGTCTCATACGCTTGGAGATCTTTCCTAAAAAATCTGCGAGTTACCGAGCATTAGATTGCTAAAAGTAAAGTGAACTGAAATCTGGTTCGTTGCTCAATGATAAAGCTTTCTCAAGTGCTGTTCCCATTTGAATCACAAAATTTTCCTGACCGGCAGGAACAACGATTTGAATACTAGTTGGTAAGCCTTTTTCGGAATAGGTAGTTGGAAGAGCTAGGGCGCTCATGTCAATGTAATTGAACGGCCGCGTAAAATATCCAGGCGTGAAATCTTCATCAATATCAACCAGACGCGGTGCGGGCTCAAGGACTGTTGGTGTTAGCAAGGCATGAAATTCAGCCATTGCTGCTTTGAATACTAGCTGATTATCTTGTCGATTTTGTAGTCGCTCAGCATGGCTTACTGAATTTAAATCACGCCCAGCCAGCATGCGTTTTTTGACATTTTGATCCATTTTTTTGCTTGGATCATCATAAAATTTACGGTGGTTCTGATACCCTTCGTACATTGAAATAGCGCCGTTTAATTGGGCCAAATCATCATAGGGTATGGGGGGTTTAAAAATTTCCAATTCGGCCCCCAACTCTACTAGTAGCTCAAGCGTTGCATCATAGCTTTCAAGAACATTATCTGTGCAACGGGACCGTTCTTCTTGGCTTAAGATACCAAGCTTTAATTCTTTGAATATATTTTCTTGAATTCTGAAAATTCCACGGCCGTTCATTATATCTTTTTCTAGATTATCTGCATTCATGCCCTGCATAATTGAAAACATTAAAGCCAGATCTGCCATATTACGGGTCATTGGGCCGGGTGTATCTAATGTTTGAGATAAAGGCATTATCCCATCTGTAGGTAGGCATGCTTTACTTACTTTCAGACCGGTTAATCCGCAAAAAGCAGCCGGTAGACGGACAGATCCCCCTGTGTCGCTACCTGTTGCGCAACTCGCCAGTCCGCTTGCCACTGCAACACCGGAACCTGAAGAAGATCCACCTGGTACTCTTGCTTCTTTCAAATCCCATGGGTTCCATGGAGTGCCCATTTGTTCGTTTGTCCCCCAGCCACCTAAAGCGCATTCAACTGTTTTTGTTTTTCCAATTACAATGCCACCCGCCTCTAATAGTCTGCTTGCAACGGTTCCAGTCGTTGGTGAAATTCTCTGAAGCATTTCGCGAGATCCGCAAGTGGTTATCTGACCTTCCAATTCAAAGATATCTTTAAGGGCAAATGGAATACCGTGGAACGGTCCAAGGCGTTGGTCATTTGCAATAGCTGTATCAGCCTCTTTAGCTGCGGCGAGTGCGGCATCCCCATAAACAGATTGATAGCTGCCCAATTTTGGGTCAATTGCCTCGATACGTACCAATTGTGCTTCCATTACCTCACTTGGTGAGACTGATCTGTTCCGAAAAGCTTTGGAAAGCTTCATGATTGAAGCGTAAGGGTCACTGGCCAAGTCGCTCATATTAATATTTCCTTGGGTTATTTCAAACAGTCAATTTTATCTATTAGGCCACAATTATTAAAATGTGACTATCCAGCGATTTTTCGGTCCCATTTTTGTCCAGGTACCGCTGCCAGTAGATCTCTCGTATAACTGTGCTGAGGACTCTTAAAGATTTCACCTGTTGCCCCAGTTTCTACGATCTCTCCATAGCGCATAACGGCTAAACGATCGCAAACCTGCGCTGCAACTCTTAGATCATGTGTGATGAATAGCATCGACAAATTCATACTTTCGCGGATTTCATCTAAAAGCTCTAATATCTGCGCTTGAATTGACACATCAAGGGCAGATACAGGTTCATCCGCTACTAAGATCTCTGGGTCCAAAGCTAAAGCTCTTGCTATCCCGATCCTCTGCCGCTGACCACCAGAAAACTCATGAGGATAGCGGTTGAATGCGCGCTCATCAAGCCCCACTATCTCTAATAATTCGCGAGCTCTAGCTTCTGCATTTTGTCTTGACTCACCTTGAATTATTGGCCCTTGTGATATGATTTGGCCAACTTTGATGCGTGGATTTAGAGAAGCAAATGGATCTTGAAACACCATCTGAATTTTAGTTCGGAATGGGCGCATTTCTGCTCGGTTTAAAGCGCGAATATCAATATTATCAAGCATGATATTTCCGCTATCGCTGTCAAGTAGACGAATAATACAGCGTGCTAACGTTGATTTGCCAGAGCCACTCTCTCCAACGACACCCAGTGTCTCGCCACTTCGCAAATCTAGGGTGACATCTTTCACCGCATGAACAAAGCGATTTGGTTTGCCTAATCCAAAAAAACTTTTCCCACCTCCGAATGTCTTCTGAATTTTATCACCGGACAAGACAATTTGCTCAGAGCGAGGACGCGGTGCGCGCGGTATCAAACTTGGTACGGATGCGATCAGCGCCTTTGTGTAGGGATGCTTAGGTTTATTTAGCACCTTGTCGACTGTCCCCGTCTCTACCACACGGCCATATTGCATGACAACAACCCGATCAGCTATGTCAGCTACTACGCCAAAGTCATGTGTAATGAACAAAACACCTGATTTATGAACAGCCTGCATTTCACTTATCAGTTTTAAGATTTGGGCTTGGGTTGTAACATCCAAAGCGGTTGTTGGTTCATCAGCGATCAAAATTTTAGGCTCTAATGCCAAAGCCATAGCGATCATCGCTCTTTGACGTTGTCCACCTGATAGCTCATGTGGATAAGCTGCCATAATCTGCTTAGGATCAGGTAATTGGACATCCTCAAGGAGCTCAATGGCCCGTTTACGGCGTTCACTTTGTGACATTTCTGCATGGTATCGGAACACTTCATCGATCTGACCACCAATTGTCATTACTGGATTAAGAGCAGTCATCGGTTCTTGAAAAATCATAGAAATCTCACTACCGCGAATTTGCCGCATTCTTGGTTCAGCAGCTTGTGTAAGATCTTCACCACAAAACGTTATGGTGCCTTTTTTTACGCGCACATGAGGAGCGGGCAATAAACCCATCAAGGCACGCGCTGTCAAAGATTTACCAGAGCCGCTTTCTCCAACGATACAAAGCGTTTCTCCTGGCGAGAGCTCGATGTTAAGATCTTCAACTGCAAGATCACGTTCAGAGCCTTCTGGCAATGCAATGTCAAGTTTGGATATTTGAAGGAGTTTATCAGTCAATTTCTTTCCCTCAAACGAGGGTTCAACGCATCATTTAAGCCTTCGCCAACTAAGTTAATGGCCAGTACTGTTATTAAAATTGCGATGCCAGGAAACGTACATATCCACCAAGCTACCCGGAGCATTGATCGCCCGTCACTTATTATGAACCCCCAACTCATAACGTTGGGATCACCTAACCCTAAGAAAGCTAATCCACTTTCAATCAAAATTGCTGTAGCCACCATTAGTGACCCAATTACTATAATTGGGCTGAGGCAATTTGGTAGTATTTCAGCGAGCATAATACGCACGTCGCTCATACCTAAGGTATGACAAGCTTGCACAAATTCTCGGTTCTTAAGTCCTAAAAACTCGCCCCGTACCAAACGGGCTACGGCAGGCCAAGACACTACTGTAATAGCGATGACAACGCTTTCAATTGAGGGCTTCATAATAGCTACAAGCAAGATCGCAAATACAAATGAAGGGATCGTTTGAAACACTTCAGTGATGCGCATCAAAATATCATCAACAATCCCACCGTAGTATCCAGCGAATGCACCAAAAATAACTCCAATAAAAACTGCAGCAAGGGTAGCAATCAATCCGATTAATAAAGACGTTTTGGCTCCATGTGCAATGCCTGAGGCAACGTCACGACCGATTGAATCACTTCCCAAAAGAAAACCATTTTCTCCTGGTGCTGATAAAGGAAACTTTGAGTAAAGAAAGGGATCTGTAGGGAAAATGAAATTCGCAATCGCAGCAACAAAAATAACAACGCAGAGTATAATTAAGCCAAGCACTGCTTGACGATTACGCGAAAACCTTTTCCAGAAATCTGACATTTCAGTTAACTTCTATTCTTGGGTCTAGGAAACAATAAATTACGTCAACCACGAGGTTGACAGCAACTACGAGTGCAGACGACAGCAAGAAAATGCCCAAAAGTAAATTGAGATCCCTGGCAAATAGTGACTCAAAAGCCAGCATGCCTAATCCAGGCCAAGCAAATACTGACTCAACTATTACTGAGCCTCCAATCAGGGCTCCAACTTGAACCCCCGCCATTGTAACGACTGGCAGGAGCGCATTGCGTAGCACATGTACGAATGTAATTCGTCGCTCTGAGACGCCTTTTGCTCTTGCTGTAATTACGTAATCTTGCCCGTATTGTTCAAGCATAGATGCACGCATCATTCGAGTATAAAGTGCGAGATAAAACAGCGATAAAGTGATTGTTGGTAGCACCAAGTGATGCGCAATATCTTTAACACGCTCAAAACCTTCATAGAACATGGCACTGTTTTCCATTCCACTGGTGGGAAACCAATCGTTTTTTATCGAAAACAAAATAATCATCATTAACCCAACCCAAAAAAGTGGTGTCGCATAGGTGATGAGCGCAAATACGCTAACCATAGAATCTTTCCATGTGTTCAGGTTGATTGCGGCAAATAGGCCAAGTAGAACTCCAAAGCCAACTGCCAAAAGAATTGTGCTAACCATTAATATTAAGGTTGGCCAAAAACGATCAATTATAAGTTCAGTGACTTGCATATCGTGACGAAACGAATAGCCGAGATCAAGTTGGATAACGTTTTTCAAATATACGGCTAGTTGAACTGGTAGTGGCTTATCTAAGCCAAATTTTTTCCGCATCTCTTCCATATATTCAGGGGTTGCAGATCCAGCTTCTCCTGCCAGCACGTCAACGGCGTCTCCTTCAGCTAAGTTTAGAAGAAAGAAGTTCAGTACAACGATTGCAAGGATTATTGGAATTCCTTGAATGAGCCTTCGGGAAACGTAGCGGATAATCTTACTAGATCTATTCATATTGTGATCATCTTCAAAAATTTAGAATTCATTGAGCCGAGTATAGCCCCGGCTCAATGCATTATTTACTAATTAGTCGAGATATGCATCCCCAAAAGATGCGTAAGCACCCATTGCAGAACCATACGCTCCTTTGAGCTTGGTGTTATAAACAACTAAAAACTCAAGTTCGAAAAGGTTCACAACAGGCATATCATTTGCAAGTATTTTTTGAATATCGAGATATATTCCTGCACGCTTTGTAGCATCAGGCGTTGTCATTCCCGCAGAAAGTAACGCGTCCAACTCTGGATTGCTATAACGTGAGGAATTCACAAAATGCGTGCCCTTACGGATCATGTTCGTTCCATAATGACGATGAACACCCAAAACCGGATCTGACAACTGATAAAAGTAGTTGAGATTCATCTCGAAGTCGTAGTTGTGATAAACACGCTTTAACCATGTTGGCACGTCTTCGTATCGCAATTCGACCTGGATCCCAATTTCACCAAGAACCTGCTGGATATACTGTCCACCACGTTTCCAATCCTCACCATAAGGGATAAGATCAAACATACCTTTCATCCTAACGCCATTACCATCTCTGGCATAACCCGCGTCGTCCAAGATCTTGTTTGCAGCGGCAACGTCCCCATTGGCAGGATAATTAGGCATCTTTGCGTGTAGACCGGTTGCACTAAAATTACTTGAAAGAGCACTTGTTGCAGGCTTTCCATATCCAAAGAAAATCGTATCAATCATATACTGTCTGTCGATTGCTGTAGAAATAGCTCTACGCACTGCTGCATCAGTAAAAGGACCTTCTTTTGTATTAAACTCAAGCAGGGCCATAGGGTTGATCATTGAATAACCATCAGTCGTTAAACCAATATTATCTTTTTCTTTGTTGAGACGTACGGCTTCAACATTTGACACGGCATTGTAGGCTGCATAAAGCACTTCACCTTTTTCCATTGCTGCAGCTCTGGTTGAGGCATCAGGTACAAAACGGCCAACAATTCGGTCAAGATATGGGCGACCTTCTCTCCAGTAGTTTTCATTCTTATCCAAACGCATGTACTGACCTTTTTTCCACTCAACGAATTTAAAAGGACCAGTTCCTATTGGATTATTAGCTAATTTTGCGGTCTTGACGTCCTGTCCTTCTAAGTGATGCTTTGGCACCATAGGAGATTCATAAGAAGATAATGCGCGCAACATGTAAGGTGCTGGGTTGTCAAGGTTAAACACTGCGGTGTGTGCGTCTGGAGTGTCAATGCTGGACACTTCTTTGAAGGAATTTGGCCCTCTTGGGTGAACTTTCTTCAAAACATCCATAATTGTAAACTGCACATCTTCAGAGGTGAATGCTTCACCATCATGCCATGTTACACCCTTGCGAAGGTTAAATGTTATAGTTTTTCCGTCTGGGCTGACATCTACACTTTCAGCCAGCATGGGTACCATTTTACCGTCGTTATCATAGTCAACTAAGCCGTCATATATTTTGGGGCCTAAAAGTCCAATTGGTCCCGAAGTCGACACATATCCAGCCATAGTTGGTGGCTCTGGCTGCACTAGGAAAACCAGTGATCCACCGGCTTGTTGGGCTTGTGCAAAGCTCCCAACTACTGCGATGGAAGCGGCCGCTAAAACCCCTTTCATAATTTTTGTTAGTTTCATTTCTTTCTCCTCCCTTTTTTTAATTACGTTATGTTTTGATTACGTAACGTAAAGAATAGTGAGGCCTATTTGCTTCTACGAGTCAATAAAAATACACAGAGATGTCATTTTGATATTTTTTCACTGATTAAATATACGTGGTTGAATCTGCACAGAAAAACCTGCAATGTTTTGGTTCAGTAACATTATGAGGCAAAAATGGTTACCAATAATTGGGATGAATCGACTGAACTGGACAAGCTGGCAGAACTTTCAATTAAAACGGG
>QOQI01000041.1 GCA_003332035.1 Paracoccaceae bacterium | reverse complement strand
TTTGAAGAAATATCAAACGAAACTTCAGAAAAAATTATCAAACTCGACGAAGTAAAATAAAATTTGGTGAGCATTTTAAGCAGATGTTTGTGGTGAAAGAGCAAGGGGATCAGTCTTTAGTTCTATGATCGCGGGTTTACCTGATGATCTGGCTCGCTCAAAAGCAGATAAAAAATCCTCAGTTTTTGTTACAGTTTCGCCAAAACCTCCATATGATTGAGCAAGTAATGCGAAATTCGGGTTCAACATATTCGTACCCGATATTCGACCAGGATAGGTTCGTTCCTGATGCATTCTTATTGTTCCATAAACTCCATTATTTGAAATTATGATAATAATATTTGCATTATATTGCATAGCTGTACCAAATTCTTGAATAGACATTTGGGCACAGCCATCGCCAGCTAAACAAACCACCTCAGTACTTGGACATTCTAATTTAGCACTAATAGCGGCAGGTATTCCATAGCCCATGGATCCAGAAGTTGGGGCCAATTGGGTTTTAAATGATTTATACTGAAAGTATCTATGTAGCCAGGCAGCATAATTTCCTGCACCATTTGTAACAATAGCGTCCTCCGCAAGCGCATCATTTAATTGCAATATTATCTGTTCCATTTTTACCAACCCAGGCGTTTCGTAAGGCTCTCTCCAAGAAAAATAATCGTTGCGGAATTTTGTTAAGTTCCTTCTTTTTTTTGCAGCAGAGGCCAAGGCTTCTACCAAAAAATCAGAGCTATTGCAGGCCAAGGATATATCAGGTGTGTACACTCTTCCTAATTCATTAGGGTCTGGGTGAACGTGAATTAGTGGGTTCTCCGTATTTGGAACCTTTAACAAACTATATCCACCAGTTGTATTCTCACCTAATCTAGCACCAAGGCATAATAATAAATCTGCTGATTTAATATATGCTTTTAATTTGGGGTTTATGCCTAAACCGACATCACCCATATAATTTGGGTGCCTATTATCAATGAAATCTTGACACCTAAAGGAGGTTCCTATGGGTAAAGACATTCTTTCAGAAAGTTTTTCTAGGTCAAAAGAGGCTTTCTTAGACCACTTTGATCCACCAACAATGCAAAAAGGGCGCTTAGCTTCCGCTATTCTCCCAACAATTTCCCGTACCACATTAACATCCGCACCTTGGGTTACCTCAACAACAGCCTTTGCATCTATTACGTCACAATCTGCTGCCAAGATATCTTCTGGGAGTGCTAAAACAACCGGCCCTGGTCGCCCAGAACATGCAACACTAAAAGCTCTAGCAATATATTCTGGTATTCGATCTGCTCGATCTATCTCTGCAACCCATTTTGCAAGTGGCTCAAACATTTTTCTATATTCTATTTCCTGAAATGCTTCCCGGTCACGCTGATCACTTGCCACTTGGCCGACTAAAAGAATTAAGGGTGTGCTGTCCTGAAACGCAACGTGTACTCCAGAGCAAGCATTCGTAGCTCCAGGACCACGTGTTACGAAAGCTACCCCTGGCTTCCCAGTTAACTTTCCATAAGCCTCAGCCATCATAGATACGCCACCTTCATGACGGCCCACTATTGTCTCTATCCCACTTTCTAACAATCCATCTAGCGCAGCAAGATAGCTCTCCCCAGGAATACAGAAAACACGTTTAACGCCTTGAATTCTGAGTTGGTCGATAAGAACTTTTCCACCATGTCGCATAAAATATTCGATTCAAGTTTTTAAAATTCTAAAATTTTTAATGTGTCCAAGCACCACGACGATTAGTTGCAAAATTTTCACCATATCCACCAGCCCTGACGTTAAACTTTCTTTTTTTCGGTTCAGTCACCTGAGCCTCAATTCCATTTTCTTCGGCATAATCAATAGCTGCTTGCTTAGATTCAAATGTTAAGGATACCTGAGATTGAGTGTCACCAGAAGATGTCCAACCCATTAAAGGATCAATTTCACTTGTATTCTCTGGCATAAATTCCAAAATCCACGATTTCGTTTTAGCGAGACCAGAAGACATAGCCGTTTTAGAAGGTTTATAAATTCGTGCGCGCATGGACAGACTCCCTTGATCGACCTATATATGGCAGGAAAGCACATCACTGTTCAAGGGATAAGAAGTTCCCTTTTGACAGTGAAATAAAATTTTACATTTAAAGCGGATTTAATTTGCAAAACAAATCAGAAATATCATTAGCTAATGCGCCATTAGAGCTACCTGGAAATCGCGAAAAATTGGAAGGCGGCAAAAAATTTGTTTTGAATACGGATTTTATTCCTGCTGGCGACCAGCCTAGCGCCATAAAGGAGCTGGTAAGCGGAATCCAGGCAAATGAGCAAGATCAAGTGCTTTTAGGAGCTACTGGAACTGGTAAAACATTTACTATGGCACACATAATCGAGAACACTCAGAAGCCAGCAATTATCTTGGCACCAAATAAAACTCTGGCAGCTCAGTTATATGGTGAATTCAAAGGTTTTTTTCCTGACAACGCCGTAGAGTATTTTGTGAGTTATTATGATTACTATCAGCCAGAAGCCTATGTACCTAGATCAGACACCTATATAGAAAAAGAGAGCCAGATAAACGAACAAATTGATCGAATGCGACACTCGGCAACTCGAGCACTTTTGGAAAGAGATGACGTAATTATAGTTGCCTCAGTTTCATGTATTTATGGTATCGGTTCAGTTGAAACTTATGGTGCTATGACCCAAGATCTCAAGTCTGGCCAATCTTATAATCAACGCCAAATTATGGCTGATTTAGTGGCGCAACAATATCGTCGAAATGACCAAGCCTTTCAAAGGGGTACTTTTAGAGTTCGAGGTGATGTTTTGGAGGTTTTCCCAGCACACCTTGAAGATCGTGCCTGGAGGCTTTCTTTTTTTGGTGAAGAGCTAGAAAATATATTTGAATTCGATCCACTCACTGGAGAGAAAACTAACAGTCTCGAGCGTATTCGCGTTTATGCTAATTCTCATTACGTGACACCAAAACCCACAATGCAGCAAGCAATAATTGGAATTAAAAAAGAGCTCCGCCAACGACTGGATAACTTAGTTTTAGAAGGCAAATTGCTTGAAGCACAAAGACTTGAACAACGAACTAATTTTGATCTTGAAATGCTGGAAGCTACGGGCGTCTGTAACGGAATTGAAAATTATTCAAGATATCTTACCGGTAGAGCTCCAGGGGAACCTCCACCCACTCTATTTGAATTTATACCAGATAACGCAATTGTTTTTGCTGACGAAAGTCACGTGAGCATACCTCAGATTGGTGGAATGTATCGAGGAGATTACCGCCGAAAATTCACTTTAGCAGAGCATGGGTTTCGCCTGCCCTCATGTATGGATAACCGGCCACTAAAATTTGAAGAATGGGACGCCATGCGTCCACAATCAATTTACGTTTCAGCAACGCCTAGTACTTGGGAATTAGAGCAAACGGGTGGCGTGTTTACAGAACAAGTTATTCGCCCTACTGGGCTTCTTGACCCTGAAATTGAAATTCGACCGGTAGAAATGCAAGTGGACGACCTGCTGGATGAAGTCAAAAAGATGGCCCAAAACGGTTTTAGAACACTGGTTACAACTCTTACGAAAAGAATGGCGGAAGACCTTACTGAGTATTTGAATGAACAAGGTGTACGAGTGCGTTACATGCACTCAGATATCGATACTATTGAGCGAATTGAAATTCTCAGAGATTTAAGATTGGGGGCTTTTGATGTATTGGTTGGCATCAATCTCTTACGGGAAGGCCTGGATATACCTGAATGTGGATTAGTAGCCATTTTGGATGCAGATAAAGAAGGTTTTCTACGATCCGAGACCTCACTTATTCAAACGATTGGTAGAGCAGCAAGAAATGAAAATGGTAGGGTAATAATGTATGCTGATCGCATCACTGGTTCTATGGAGAGGGCAATTGCAGAAACAGACAGGCGGCGTGCTAAGCAAGCTAAATACAACCAGGAAAACGGAATTACACCTGAAACCGTAAAGAAAAATGTCGATGATATTCTGGCTGGGCTATATAAAGGAGATACGGATCAGTCTAGGGTTACTGCGACAGTAGAAAAAACAATTGCTGGGGCTAATCTTCAAACCGTTCTTGAAGGTATGCGCACCGACATGCGGAAAGCTGCAGAGAATTTGGAGTTTGAGGAGGCCGCAAGGCTTAGAGATGAAGTTCAGAGGTTAGAAGCTGTTGACCTTGCTGTTGCCGATGATCCTCTAGCTCGGCAAAGTGCTATAGAGGCTGTTTCAAAAGCAAATACACCAAGATCAACAGCGGGACGCGGAGGCACACGAGTTTACAGAGGCAAAAGCAAACCTAAACTTAATTAAATCTACCGAACAAACGTTTCTGTACAATTCATTCTGGAGATTAAGAATGTGTTACAAGGTCTCTATGCAGAGAAATCGCTCGCCTCAATAACACTGACCCCTGATATTTTCCATATTCCAGAGATATTTTGCATGAAATACTTTAACAAAAATAATTCATCTTTTTTGTTAGTAATACGAACTATTTGGGAGTATCCTTGCGCCGTTTCTTCCAATTTAAGGAATTGAAAATTGTTGTAGCGCCAAACCATTGGATAACCCTTTTTGACCATGTTGGAGAAATTTTCAACCGAACCAAAAATATCTTTAATTCCTGGGCTAGCATGCGTGAAAGCTTCGGTAAAATCATCTGCAGCAAATGCCTTGAGTTGATTAGAAATAGTATTTTGAATATCGGTCCGCTCATCTGCGACTAATATTGTAGAAATGAAAATAAATATAACGGCTATTAGTCTGAACATAATTTTTCTCCGGTCTGATATGGATTTAGGCCCAAAGTCCAGATCGTCAATCTTTTACAAATATACCATCTAAAGCTTTTTCAATAAGTTGGACTGTCTCTTCAATACCGTAAAGTGCAATAAATCCGCCAAACCTTGGGCCTTGGCTAGCCCCTAAAAGCACCTCATATAAAGCTTTAAACCAATCTCTTAATGGGTCAAATTTCTCACGGCCGCATGCAAAAACAATGGACTGAAGCTCTTCCGCATCTAGACTACCTTTGAAATCAATCAACATATTCCGCAAATCCGTTAAGGCTTCCCTCTCGATAGAATTCGGTAATCTATACACTTTCTGTGGTTTAACAAAGTCGTTGTAGTAACTAATTGCAAAAGAAACAGCTTGATCAAGTTGAGGGTTATTCCCAGGAGTCGCATCTTGCGCATACCTTTTAATAAATCCCCAAAGCTGTTCCCTATCTTCAACATTAGCTACCGCAGCAAGATTTAATAACATACTAAATGGAACAACCATATCAGACTTGGGTGCATTATACCCATGGATGTGAAAAATTGGATTTGTCGCTTTGGATTTTAAATCTTGTGTATCGTAGGCCCTTAACTGTTGGTGATATTCATCAACAGCTTTAGGAATAACGTCGAAGTACATACGCTTAGCTGTTTTCGGTTTCTGATACATAAAGTAACTCAAACTTTCAGGACTTGCATAAGTTAACCATTCATCTATCGAAATCCCATTCCCAGAGGACTTTGAAATTTTTTGTCCTTGGTCGTCTAAAAATAGTTCATATGTAAAATGTTCAGGTGGCCGATGACCTAGTATTCTACAAATTCGATCATAAATTGGAGTGTTTGTGGAATGGTCTTTTCCATACATCTCAAAATCTACTCCAAGAGCGGCCCAACGCGCACCAAAGTCTGGCTTCCACTGAAATTTTACATTGCCACCAGTTACGGGCAGGTTCCAGGATTTCCCATCTTCATCCTCAAAAGAAATAGTATGATTTTTAACATCCACCTCGTTTACGGGAACATACAACACACGGCCTGTTTCAGGATGAATTGGCAAAAAAATGGAGTATGTTTTTTTTCTTTCCTCACGCAAAGATTTTAGCATTACCTGCATTATTTCATCATACTTTTCCACTGCACGCTTTAAAATTTGATCAAACTTGCCAGATTTGTAGAAATCAGTTGCTGAATAGAACTCGTATTCAAATCCAAAAGTATCAAGAAATCTTCTTAACATTGCGTTATTGTGATGACCGAAACTTTCAAATTTACCAAAAGGATCAGGAACAGAAGTTAAAGGCTTTTGAATATGTTCATTTAAAGATTCCTGATTAGGGACATTACCGGGAATTTTTCTCATCCCATCCAGATCGTCTGAGAAACAAATCAATTTAGCAGGAATATCGCTGATTTCACGAAAAGCCCTCATTATCATTGTTGTCCTTGCTACTTCTCCAAAAGTACCAATGTGCGGCAGCCCGGAGGGACCATAGCCGGTTTCAAATAATACATAGCCTTTTTCTGGTGTGTTTTTTTCGTAGCGCTTTAATATACGGCGCGCCTCATCAAATGGCCAAGCCTTTGAAGCCATTCCTGTTTCGCGCATTTTCAACATTTCAATCTCCACGGAATCGTTTTTTTAATTGTTTTACCAAAACCCATGCTTACTATTGCTACAAATCAAATAGGTCAATATTCTCGAAGTGAGCTGTGTCCAAGGAGATACAAAATGTCCAGAGAAGTAACACCAATTTTAACAGCACAAGATTGCATAGTGGCAATGATGATGGCAATAGCTATATCGGACAGTAATATTAGAACTGCAGAATTAGTTAAAATTCAATCTGCGGTTAATAATCTACCTGTTTTTGCTGAGTATGATATAGATAGATTAAATATAATTTCTCAAACCGTCTTTGACCTTTTTGAACAAGAGGATGGTTTAGATGCTTTGTTTGGCCTGGTAAGAAATCATCTACCATCTGAACTAAACGAGACAGTTTATGCTCTTTGTTGTGATGTAGCAGCAGCAGACGGTCTAATTTTTGAGCCTGAATTAAGACTACTAGAAGAAATAAGATACGAACTGAATATAGACCGGCTGCACGCAGCCGCAATAGAAAGAGGCTCGAGGGCTCGACACATGACAATCAGCAAATAAATATTGATTTTAAGTAGATTATTTTTTTCGGATTTCTGAACTAGAAACCTTCATCAAAGGCATATTTGAGAAACACCACTTGGGAGAAGGATAGTAGGGAAGAAGCCTTCCTTGATTTGCTGGTAACTTATGACTTTTATAAATCTTTGACACTTTTGAATTTAAACCCTTCTGACGAAATTGTGGCCGGGCAAGAACACCAATTGGAAAGTTGTCGATAATCCACCTCCAGTTTTTCCACAAATGAAATTGTGCCAAGTTGTCAGAACCCATTAGCCAGACAAATTTCGTTCTAGGGTACTTCAAGGATAGATAATCTAGTGTCTCCCAAGAATATTGGGCTCCAATTTCAGTTTCCACTTTGGATATAATAATTTTTGGGCTATGAACAATTTTTTGAGCTTGCCGTAGTCTAGTTTGTATTGGCGCTGGAGACATACTCTTAAGAGGATTTCCAGGGCTAATGAGCCAAATTACTTTATCCAAATTAAAGTGTTTTATAGCCTGAAGAGAGAAATGGACATGACCCAAATGTGGGGGGTCAAATGAGCCACCAAACAGTCCTATTTTTGTACCATCCAAAAACATTAAATCAGAAATTCCTTTAATAACATTCTTTATATTTTGGTTTTTACCAATTTTCTATACGTTTGCTTCTCAATAGATTTTTACCAAACTAAAATAACCATTTTAATTCTAAGACTAAACGATTGCTCATCAACTAATGAAAGCGTATTCTCCAGTGAAGTTGTTAAAAGTGGAGTAAATAATGGCAGCGTATCAATACGTTTATCATATGCAAGGTGTATCAAAAAGTTATCCAGGTGGGAAAAAATGTTTTGAAAATATACACTTGAGTTTTTTACCTGGCGTTAAAATAGGCGTGGTTGGAGTTAATGGGGCCGGTAAGTCAACATTGATGAAAATAATGGCTGGCTTGGACACAGATTTTTCTGGCGAAGCGTGGTCGGCTGATGGCACAAAAGTTGGCTATTTGCCCCAAGAACCTGAATTAGATTCATCAAAAAATGTCCGTGAAAACGTTATGTTAGGCGTAGCTCCCAAAAAAGAAATCCTCGACCGATATAATGATTTAGCTATGAACTATTCTGATGAAACAGCAGACGAAATGGCGAAACTTCAGGATCAAATAGATGCTGAAAATTTATGGGATTTAGATAGTCAAATAGATGTAAGCATGGAAGCCCTTCGCTGTCCTCCTGACGATGCTGATGTAACAACTCTCTCTGGTGGGGAAAAACGCCGTGTTGCTCTGTGTAAACTTCTGCTTGAAGCACCAGAAATGCTACTACTTGATGAACCAACAAACCATTTAGATGCAGAAACGATCGCTTGGTTACAGCAACATTTGATCGACTATAAAGGAACGATCTTAATTGTAACGCATGACAGATATTTTTTAGATGACATAACTGGTTGGATCTTAGAATTGGATCGTGGTCGCGGAATGCCATATGAGGGAAATTATTCAAGCTGGTTAGAGCAAAAGGCCAAAAGACTAGAACAAGAGTCAAGAGAAGATAAAACGCGCCAAAAAACGTTGGAGCGTGAATTAGAATGGATGCGTCAGGGACAAAAAGCACGCCAAGCAAAACAAAAAGCCAGGATCAATGCCTACAACGATCTAGCAACACAATCGGAACGTGAAAAAATATCAAGAGCACAAATTGTTATTCCAAACGGACCGAGATTAGGCGGGAAAGTAATTGAAGTTGAAGATTTAAATAAAGCAATGGGAGATAAGCTTCTTATTGAAGGTCTCAGTTTCAGTCTACCACCTGGAGGAATAGTTGGCGTAATTGGGCCAAACGGCGCAGGCAAATCAACACTATTTAAAGTTCTCACTGGACAAGAACATGAAGATTCAGGCTCTGTCAGCTATGGCGACACAGTTCAACTATCTTACGTAGACCAATCTAGAGACGATTTAAAAGACGGTGAAACTGTTTGGGAAGCTATTTCAGGCGGAGCTGAAGTAATTGAATTGGGTGATGCACAAGTGAATTCGCGCGCCTATTGTTCATCATTTAATTTTAAAGGAGGGGATCAACAAAAGAAAGTTTCCTTATTATCTGGCGGTGAGCGAAACAGGGTTCATATGGCTCGTCTCTTAAAGTCAGGCGGTAATGTTTTGTTATTAGATGAGCCCACCAATGATTTGGATGTCGAGACTCTACGTGCTCTTGAAGATGCATTGGTAGATTTTGCCGGATGTGCTGTCGTTATATCCCACGATCGCTTCTTTCTCGATAGAATTTGTACACATATTATGGCTTTCGAAGGTGACGCCCACGTTGAATGGTTTGAGGGTAACTTTGAAGATTACGAAGAAGATAAGAAAAGAAGATTTGGCCCAGATGCTCTTGAACCCAAAAGGATAAAACACAAAAAATTTACCCGATAAAAAAATAGAAGTTCTTCGATAAAAATTCTTACTTGAGTAATAGAATTCTTTAGTTTTGATATTGACGCATCTTCAATAAGTTTAATTCTACACGCTAGGAAATATAGTACATGCATTTTGCAACATTTCACGATTTAGAAGATCAAAGTGTTTTCATAACTGGGGGCGGATCAGGCATTGGAGCAGACTTAACTAGGGGATTTTTGTCACAAGGAGCCAAGGTAACTTTTATACAGAGATCTTACCCAGAGAAAATTTTGGCTGAATGTGAAGGTAAATATAAACATGATCTGAGCTTTATTCAGTGTGATGTGACCAAAACGAAAGAATTGAAGAAAGCATTACAAGCAACAGAGAATAAACAAGGACCGGTCTCTATTTTAGTAAATAATGCTGCTAATGATACTCGCCACACTTTAGGTGAATTCACCTCTGAACAGTGGGACGACGCAATGAATGTGAATTTGAAACCACATTTTTTTGCTGCTCAAGAAGTGGTAGAGGGAATGAAAAAAAATGGTGGTGGATCTATTATTAACTTCTCATCAATTTCATACATGATGGGCAATAAAGGGTATCCAGCATATGCAACTGCTAAATCTGCTATTACGGGCTTGACCCGTTCTTTAGCTCGAGAATTAGGTCCATTTAATATTCGGGTAAATGCAATCATGCCAGGATGGGTTTTAACCAAAAGGCAGATGGATTTATGGGCGACAGAAGAGGACCTTTCAAAGCATTTAGATAGGCAGTGTCTTAAAGAACATTTATCAGGATCTGATATTGTGGGAGGTACATTATTTTTAGCCTCCAGCACGTCAAAAATGATAACCTCTCAGGCCTTGGTTATAGACGGTGGTGTGGTAGTTACTGGATGAGTAAGTTTGGCAATATTTCTTTGATTGCAGCGGACTGGGGCACGTCGAATTTACGCGTCTGGGGCATAGATCATCAGGGAAAGGTTGTTAATACAATTACTAACGGTAAAGGTATGTCCTCACTTATGCCAAGTGAATTTGAGCCTTATCTAATAGGCCTCATCGAAAATTGGCTGCCTAAAGAAAAAAAAGCCAAATGTCCCATAATAATTTGTGGGATGGCTGGAGCAAAAACTGGCTGGAAAGAGGCAGCATACTTGAAAGCTCCCTGCCCTCCCATAAATGAAGAAAAAATAATCCAACTCGAGACAGAAGATCAGCGAATTTCAGTAAGTATAATACCCGGTATAATGCAAAAGTCACCGCCGGACGTAATGCGGGGTGAGGAAACTCAAATCGCTGGATATTTGTCAAAAAACCCAGATTTTGATGGTATTATCTGCCTCCCTGGAACACATACTAAGTGGGTGCACATAAGCGCTGGCGAAATAGTAAGTTTTAAAACATTTATGACAGGTGAAATTTTTCTATCGCTGTCTGAGCACTCTATTTTAAAAAGTTCTGTGCAAAGCGACGATTTGGATCCAACTTCTTTTTTGGAAGCTTTCGAGGATACCTACTCCAACCCTGCTTTGCTTTCTTCTAAATTATTTGGGCTTCGTGCTGCAGATCTTCTGGAAAATACTTCCGCTAAACTTCTTAAGTCTAAGCTTTCGGGATATCTAATAGGGTCTGAATTAGCCGGTGCAAAAAGTTACTGGTTAGGTCAGAATATAGTAATGATAGGAAACAATGATTTATGTATTTTATACCAAAAAGCACTTAAAAAATTAGGCTTAAATGCAACTATTGAAAATACACAAAACGTAACACTTTACGGCCTTCAAGAAGCTTGTCGTGGTAGGTATAATCAATGAGTAAAAATCGTGAATTGATAGCAATTTTAAGAGGGCTAACTCTTGATAGGTGTGTCAAGGTGAGCGAAATCTTGATCGCTGAAGGATTTTCTAAGTTAGAAGTCCCACTAAACTCTCCTAACCCAATGAAAACTATTTCAGAGATGCAAAATAGTTTCGGCAATTCCGTTACAATTGGCGCTGGAACAGTTACAAATGTCAGTGAAGTCAGTGAACTTTCTAAATTAGGTTGTCAGATGATCGTATCCCCAAATACCGATACGGAAGTAATTAAAGCTACAAAAAACGAAGGTATGCTTTCGTTCCCAGGTGCCTTCACACCATCTGAATGTTTTTCAGCAATTAATTCGGCTGCAGATGGCCTAAAAATTTTTCCAGCCTTTAAACTTGGAGTTAAGGGTTTTAAAGCACTCAAAGCTGTACTGCCAAACAATCTAAAAACTTATGCCGTTGGAGGGATCGATGAAACACATTTCAGTGATTGGTTAGACGCTGGCGTAACCGGTTTTGGGATTGGGTCAAATCTATTTCATTCATCTATGAGTGATGATGATATTCAGTCTGCAGCAAAAAAATTCGTATTAGCTTATGATAGTTGGCATACTAATAAAAAATAATAAAAGAAAATTTACAGAATTAGGTCTGGCTTATGCAAGTATATGGACATATGCCCAATGGGGATAATGTATTCCAAGTTACTATTGAAAGTGATGATCTAAAGCTGAAAGTATTGAGCTTAGGTGCCATCATTCAAGATGTCAGGATGAGAAGTGTAACACATTCTCTTGTACTAGGATATCCAAGATTAGAACCTTATTTTATCAATTCAGGAAAATTGGGTGCTATAGTCGGTAGATACG
>QOQI01000040.1 GCA_003332035.1 Paracoccaceae bacterium | reverse complement strand
AAACTCTCCTTAAACGTAATTTTAAATACAAAAGCTCAAATGAGCTATATTATTTTAATTTTATTTATCTTGGAGAGTTAAATTTACAAATAAAATCAGATAAATGCCCCATTTAATTGAGAATTTTGATATTAAACAAACAATTTCAGTTTAGCTTTCCTTTACTTCTTTCGTTATTTACTGTAACCATTGTTCAAACTCAGGGTGATTGTTTTGCGGGGTTGTCATGATTGACGATGCAATTATCACTGATTATCGCCAAATTTTATTGGATTTTGTTCGGTCGTTAGGCGCAGACGACCTGTTAAAGGCCTGGACAATATGCCGTATGCGTAATTGGATTGACGAATTTGGTGAAGTTACTTCTGAAGGCGTAGCCCAAGTACTTGCTTATAAAAATGTTTCCACGATAACCCCGTAAAATACACTAAGCGATCACTTCACACTAGTTTGCGTTAAAAGTAAAAACTTTCTCATTTTGAACCATATATGAGTTGATGAGTTTTTTTGCTTTCCCAGAAACTAGCCATTTTTCGAGTTCTTCAACTAGTTTACTTTTAACGTGAAAATGAACGTTTTTACTGATTGGCAAGAATGAGTACTGATTATGTAGTAATTGGTCCCCTTCAAATTGAATGACTAGATGTCCTTTATTTTTATGATTTAGCCAAGTAGCCTTATCGGATAAGATGTAAGCATCAAAAGCAACCGCAATATTTATTGCTTTCCCCATACTTGATCCAACAGAAATATATTGGGCTCCGATTTTTTCAGGTTTGAAATGTATTTTCTCCCATATTTCTATTTCTTTTTTGTGTGTTCCACTCAAATCACCTCTGCTGACAAAGTTAGTATTTGCTGTTGAAAGTCTTTTGAAGGCCTCAAGCAAGTTATTTGAGAGTTTAATTTGTGCTGGATCGCTTGATGGTCCTAAAATTACATACTCATTAAACATGATCTGACGTCGATGTTTTGCAAAACCAGCTTTGACAAATTCTTCTTCATCAGGCTTTGAATGTACTAAAATAGCGTCCACATCGCCATTTTCCCCAAGTTTGATAGCTTGCCCAGTGCCTACGACTAATAGGTGGACCTCAAATTTTAAATCATTCTCAATATGGGGTAGTAGATAGTCGCTTAAACCAGAGTTATGGAATGAAGAAGTTACTGCCAGTCTTATTTGATTAGCTGTAGCCATATTTATTTGAACAAAAACCAACACTAGGGCGGCCAATAGAACCCTGCTCATATTACAATGTCGCCAGCTAGAAATTGTCTCGCCGCATCACTTGGAGGAGAGTTTAAAAAATCTTCTTTAGGGCCATGTGACTCCAAAATGCCTTTATGAAGATAAATAATATCATTGGCTAGTCTTTTTGCCTGTCCCAAATCATGGGTCGACATTATTATTTTTGTACCACCCTTAGCGGCTATAATAAGAATTTCCTCAATCGTCTTTTTGGCCAAACCATCAAGTGAAGCGGTTGGTTCATCCAAAAATAGCATTTTAGGTTTTGTAATAAGAGCCCGAGCGACTGCAACGGCCTGCATTTCTCCACCGGAAAGAAGGGGGGCCTGCTGACTCATTTTATTTTCAAGACCAATTTTTTGGGCCCAAAGCTTAGCTTCCTCAACCGCAATCGACTTGGAAATTCGTCTTACTATCAGGGGATATATCAAGTTTTCTATGACGGACCTTCGTAACATTATTGGAGATTGAAAAACGAAAGACTGCTGTTGGGCTGCCTGGCTATTAGGTACAGACCATTCAAGTTTTCCTCTAGATAATTTTCTTAGGCCGTGCAGAGCTTCCAATAGGGTCGTCTTTCCTGATCCGTTTGCCCCGAGCACAACCGTAATACCTTTTTCGTTGATAACAAGATTAATAGGGCCTAGTAACTTTTTGCTTTTTACACTTATCTCGACACGCGAGATACTAAGTGGAAACATTACCATAATCCTCCACGTTCAGTTTTTCCAAACCAGTGTGTTGCAAAACTCACTGACAGTGCCAAAGAGATTAGAACAAAACCCAAGGCAAGAGCTAATGAAAAATCACCTCTAGAGGTTTCCAACGAGATAGCCGTCGTTAATACTCGGGTAGCATTATCAATATTGCCGCCGACGATCATTATAGCTCCAACCTCACCAATCCCACGTCCAAAGCCGGCTAGGCAGGCGGTGATTAATGCTCTCTTACTATCCCACATCAAAGTTCCTATACGCTGAGGTTTTGATGTATTTATTGAAATAAGAAGATCACGGTAATCAGCCCAAAGCTCTCTCATTGATTGGTGTGCTACGGATGCAATTAAAGGTGTGATGATGACAGTCTGAGCAATGATCATTGCTGAAGTGGTGTAGAGCAAGCCCAGAACGCCCAGAGGGCCAGAGCGGGAAAATATAATATAAACTAACAATCCTACAACAACTGGTGGAAGACCCATTAAGGCATTTAAAATGGCTATGACTACACGCCTAAATCTAAATCGTGTTACAACGATTAGTGCAGCTAGAGGGAAAGCTACTAAAGTAGAAATTAATAAAGCTGTCAGAGTTACATAGAGAGATCGTAAAGAAATAGCTATTAGTTCTGTATCTAAACTTATAACGAGCCAAAAAGCCTGAACTAGACCTTGTAAAATTTCATTCATTTTAAAAGTATATCCTGTTTCTCGGATTTTTAAGTGGGAATTTTTACTGAAAATTAATTTAAGACTAATAAAACTTTATCTAAACTTATTCACTGTAGGCGACCAAAAAATGTCAGTCGAGCGGACTCGGATAATGAAATACCTGGCTTTGAGTTATAGGCTAAAACAACCAGTATACGTTCTCTGGCCCCCTCGGTGGGGGTCACTCTATGGATAGAATTTTGGCCGCGAAATAAAATTAATGTTCCTGGGTGAGTTTCAAGACGATTTGTCTCTGTTTCTCCATTTAAAACTGCTTCAACCCCCGTAAAATTCATCTCATCTTTATCGGCATTTCGCAAATTTGAAACATATTCAAAATTTCCTCCGCTATCTGGAGCTTGCAAAAGCAGAGTGATTGCGAATTTAGAGTTATCGAAATGCCAATTTAGTTCCTGCCCTTCGGAGGCATAGTGAACATTAATTGACGAAAGTGAGTCAGCATACTCATAGAGAGCTTCTTCCTCGACGACTCTACAAATAAAATTTTTAAAAATATCCGAAAAATAGAGTTCTTTTAACTTAGAGTTCTCTGGAATTTGGTCCGTTGTTATACATCCTTTAGAAGAATTTAACTGCCGGTTGAAAACATGTTCTGGGCCCAAGTTTTCATTTTTAGGCGTTAGATAAACATTGTGAGTGGAGTCAGTAAAATATGCTAAGCGAGACCTAGTCTTTGCTTCTTTAATAAGCTCTTCGACAGTTTCATATTTTAAAAAATTATGAAGGGTTACCACGCCTTTTTGGTTTAGTTCTAATCGACATTTCTCAGTAAACTCTGCATCATCGATGGGAACTTCATTAAAATTTACAACATCTTCTAGCATTTTACTTTAAACCACTTTGAAATAAATGAGCGTATTTTACTATTTTTTTTTAGATTGAGCTAACCTAGTAACCATAATACAAACAATCCCCCAACAATTGTAAACAAAATTGATCGACTTAGCAAAGCAATACAGCTTGCAATCAAGGCCGCATATATTTTTGATGACGATCCTTCAAAGGGTGCACCGTTTTCATCGACAAATACTGAAGCTGCAATGATAGCTGATAGAGCTGCTGTTGGAGCAAATCGAATATACTCTTCCAGCCATATTGGTACTTTCAGAAACTTAAGGTTAGAAAGCATCGAATATCTAGCTGCAAAATTTGCAAGACCTGAAGCAAGTATTACAAACCAAATCATTGAGATTTACCCTTGCCCACATAACCTCCAACAACCATTCCCATAATTGCAGCAAAAATTATCCACAGATTATTGGGTAGGTGCTGGCCAAAAATTGCAATAAAGGATGCTGTGATGGCCGCACTTAGGTGAGCCAACGACCTAAGTTTAGGTAGAATAATAGCAATAAAGGTTAATGGTATTGCAAACTCCAAATTGAGACCAGATGGAATTTTTGTTCCAAGAAATACGCCAGCTATGGTGGATATTTGCCAGAAGAACCATAGGGTTAAACCGCCTCCAAGTAAGTGATAATGTGCAAATTTATTCTTATTTTCGAACTCTTGAAATGAAACGGCGAACGCTTCATCAGTCAATAAATACCCCAGACTAAGGCGCCATCTTAACGATAACACGCTGATGTATCGGGAAATACTTGCACTATAAATTATGTGCCGCAAATTAATAATAGCTACAGATCCTCCAGTGACCATCGGAGAAGCTCCAATCGACCAAAGTTGAGCAAAAACAACCTGGCTTGCTCCTCCAAATATAATCGAGGACATTAGGATTGTTTGAGCTGCACTCAAGCCGCTAGCTATTCCCAAAACACCAAAAATCAATCCAAAAGGAACAACACCAAGTTGCAATGGTAATTGTGCCAAAACACCTTTCCAAAACTCGCGCCAGTTTGCTTGCATACTAAAAAATCATTTTTTGTGGATCGAACTGAATTTGCTTATCTGTTCAATTCGGTATTGAAAACCAGTAATCTGAATATTTTTTAATTTAATGCTTTCAAATTTTTGATAAATGACTAAGTACTTAATTAGTTGCGAATGATTATTAATAGCAGGAAAGTGCTGATGTATCGAGTTTTGATAACCATTTTTATTTTTATGGGAATGCAATCAGTGTATGCTGATGAAAAATTAAAAGTAGTAACAACGTTTACGGTTATTGCTGACATAGCGCAGAATATTGCTGGCGATGCAGCAGAAGTCGTTTCGATTACTAAACCTGGGGCAGAAATTCACGGCTATCAGCCGACACCTCAAGATTTGGTTAGGGCTTATGATGCTGACTTAATTCTTTGGAATGGATTAAACTTAGAACTTTGGTTTGAGAAATTCATATCTCAACTTGGCAATGCAAATTATTATACTGTATCCGAGGGTATAGAGCCTATTGAAATAGCCGAAGGGGCATATATTGGGCGTGCCAACCCACACGCATGGATGGGTGTGAAATCTGCCTTTGTTTATATTGATAATATAGAGAAAGCTTTTTCCAAAGAAGATCCTAAAAACGCGGAAGTCTATCGTCTCAATGCGCGTAAATATAAAAAGAGAATAAGTGGGCTGGTTGAACCTCTTATTAAACAGCTTGAGCAAGTCCCCTCAGATAAAAGATGGTTGGTTACTTGTGAAGGTGCCTTCAGTTACTTTGCAAAAGATTTTGGTTTGAAAGAACTATACCTTTGGCCAATGAATGCAGAACAGGTGGGCACACCGAAGCAAATTCAAAGGGTTGTCGATGGAGTTCGGATTAATGAAATACCAGTAATTTTTTGTGAAAGCACTGTAAACACGCGGCCTGCGAAGCGCGTGGCTCAGGATACTGGGGCGGCTTATGGAGGAGAGCTTTATGTTGACAGTTTGAGCGATGTTGGTGGCAAAGTGCCAACCTATTTAGATCTTCTGAGAGTGACCTCAACGACTGTCATTAATGGAATAGTGGGTAATCTTTAGTTAAAAAGTCATGGAAGAAGGACAAAATTTTATTTCTCAAAAAAGTATCACTGTGGATGATTTGACTGTTACCTATCGGAATGGCCATACAGCATTGAGATCAGCTAGCTTTAGCATACCAGAGGGAAGCATCACGGGGTTAGTGGGTGTAAATGGTTCTGGTAAGTCTACTTTATTTAAGGCGCTTATGGGATTTATTCCCATTGCGAGAGGAAAGGTATCTTTGCTTGGTCATTCTGTAAAAGATGCTCTCAAAAAAAATTTAATCGCCTATGTCCCGCAATCAGAAGAAGTGGATTGGGATTTTCCTGTGCTGGTCAAAGATGTAGTTTTAATGGGTAGATATGGAAAAATGGGTATAATGCGCAGAGCGCGACCTGAGGATTTAAAAGTCGTTGCGGAAGCATTAAGGCGTGTGGGTATGCTTGATTTTGAGGATAGGCAAATTGGCGAATTATCAGGTGGTCAACGAAAACGTGTCTTTCTTGCAAGAGCCTTAGCTCAAGAAGGGAAAGTTATTCTCCTAGATGAACCCTTTACTGGCGTTGATGTAAAAACAGAAGAACAGATAATAAATTTATTGAGGGATTTGAAACGGGATGGTCATATCATGCTGGTTTCAACTCATAATTTGGGGTCTGTTCCAGAATTTTGTGATCGAACGATCCTAGTCAAAGGTACTGTCTTAGCTCATGGGTTGACAGAAAATGTTTTTACAAACTCGAACTTAGAGAAGGCATTTGGCGGTGTGTTGCGTCGCTTTACTCTTGGTGGATCAGATCTTCACGATGATAGTGATACACGAGAAGTAACAATTTTGACTGATGATGAACGACCCTTTGTGCAATATGGTGAACCCAAAATGCCAGCCCACAAAAAAAATAAAACAGATGATTGATGTTTTGCTCGAACCGTTTTCTTACGGTTATATGAATTCTGCGATATTGGTGTCTACTATTGTAGGTGGCCTTTGTGCCTTTCTGTCCGCCTATTTAATGCTCAGGGGGTGGTCTTTAATTGGCGATGCCCTAGCACATTCTGTCGTTCCAGGCGTCGCAGGCGCCTATTTGATAGGTTTGCCCTTTGCAGTTGGTGCATTTATCTCTGGAGGCTTGGCGGCCTCAATAATGTTATTTTTAAACGAACGATCAGGACTTAAAAGTGATGTAGTAATAGGTATTATTTTCACAGCCTTTTTTGGCCTGGGGCTGTTTATCGTTTCACTTTATCCGATGGCTATTTCCATTGAAACGATTACCATGGGGAATATTTTGGCTATATCTTATTCTGATACAGTTCAATTACTTATCATTGGTTTTGTATCACTTTTTGTATTACTGTTGAAGTGGCGAGATTTAATGGTCGTTTTTTTTGATGAAACTCACGCTCGCACAGTTGGTATTGATCCAACCTTATTAAAAATCATTTTTTTTACTATATTGTCCGCTTCCGTAGTTGCCGCAATGCAAACTGTTGGTGCTTTTTTAGTAGTAGCAATGGTCGTCACGCCAGGCGCCACCGCTTATTTAATTTGTGATCGCTTCCCCAGTTTAATTCTTTTATCAGTTTTAATGGGCTCAACGACATGTTTCATAGGATCTTATTTGAGTTTTTTTATTGACGGTGCCACTGGTGGAATAATCGTTGTTCTACAAACATTAGTCTTTATTTTTGTTTTTATAGCTGCTCCTAAGTATGGTTATCTTTCTGCGAGGGCTAAATTCAAACGTGCAAGGCAAGGAGTGGAAAATGAATATTGAAACATTGTTTATGCCTTTTCAGTTTTTATTCATGCAGAACGCATTTTTTATAGTGCTAGTTTTGTCTGTACCCACAGCTCTATTATCTTGTTTTTTAGTCATTAAGGGTTGGGCCTTAATGGGTGATGCGATATCACATGCTGTTTTACCTGGCATTGTGATAGCTTATATTGCTGGAATTCCTTTACTCATTGGTGCTTTTTTAGCTGGTATGTTTTGCGCTTGGAGTACTGGGTTCCTTTCGGAAAATAGTCGCATAAAGGAAGATACTATTATGGGTATAACTTTTTCTGGAATGTTTGGTTTAGGAATAGTTTTATTTGTAGCTTTTGAAACGTCTGCTCATTTAGATCACATTCTTTTTGGAAATATTTTAGGTGTTGTCAGGTTGGATATTTTTGTTGCACTAATTATAGCGTGTCTAATAATTGCATTTTTTACCGTGTTTTGGCGCGATTTAATGTTATTCAGCTTTGACCCTATTCAAGCCAAAGCATTAGCACTGCCAACGACTTTGTTACATTATGGATTATTGGCAGTATTATCTCTCGCGATCATCGCAACTTTAAAAGCGGTAGGTTTGATTTTAGCAATTGGTTTATTCATTATTCCCGGTGCGATTGCTTTTCTAGTGTCAAATCGACTTAGCTCTATGCTGCTTATTTCTGTTTTTGTGAATATATTGTCTATGTTGGGTGGTTTATACCTGAGTTTTTTCATCGATAGTGCTCCCGCTCCAACGATTATTCTATTACTCACCGTTGTGTTTATTTTGGTCTTTTGTAGAAAATATTTTGTTGATAAAAGGAAAACTAATATCTTTATAAGCGGTGTAAAATGAAGAAAAGAAAACTTTTACAAACAGGAAAGCTGGTGTCTGAAGTTGGTCTTGGCTGTATGAGTTTTGCCGGATTTTATGGGTCAACGGATGAAAAAGAAGCACATGATACATTAAATTCCGCTTTGGAATTTGGAATAGATTTTTTAGATACTGCAAACGTTTATGGCATGGGCGTGTCTGAAACAATGATTGGCAATTTTATAAAAAGTAATGGCAATCCTTTTATAATCGCAACTAAGGCATCTATTTCCCGAAATTCGGAGACCAACGAACGAACATTTGATAATTCGGCTACTCATCTTGAAACAGAACTGCATAAATCCTTAGAGCGGCTGTGTGTTGATTATGTTGATTTATTCTACATTCATCGGCGCGACCAGAGAATTCCCATAGAAGACGTTATGGAAACACTTTTAAAGTTCAAACAAGATGGTAAAATTGGAGGCATAGGCTTTTCTGAAATTTCTCCGAGCAGCTTGCGCCGTGCTTCAGAGGTTGGATTAGTGGACGCCGTACAGAGTGAATACTCGTTATGGACCCGGTCGGCTGAATTAGGATTGATCCAAACCTGCAAAGAGCTAGGCGTCAGCTTTATTCCATTTTCCCCTTTAGGTCGTGGTGTTTTTTCAAAAAAACCACCAGAGCCAACTACTTTTGGCAACCTTGACTTTAGGAAGAATAACCCCCGTTTCTTGCAGCCAAACTTTAATCAAAATTTGAAATTACTTACTCCGTTTAAACAATTTTGCGATGAATTAGGTGTTTCTCCTTCGACAATAGCCATTGCATGGACATTGAAACAAGCAAACCACATACTCCCAATCCCTGGAACGCGTTCTCGGAGTCATTTAATCGAATTAGCTTTAGGTAGTGAATTTGAAATCACGCAAGATATTTCTGATCAAATTGACCGTCTTCTTCCTATTGGTTGGGCTCATGGAGAAAGATATTCGGACGATCAGTGGGTCGGAATTGAAAAATTTTGTTAATTTGTGAGTTTTGGCTTTCGTCAAACAAAACGGTTTATATAGTTCTCTAGTATCTCCTGTTTTCCAGATTTTGGTTCTGGGTTGATTGAGTTTTTGATAACGTTCGCTGTGATAGTGGCTAAATCACTAGTTAGCATATTTTGCGCTTCTTGGCTTTTCCAGCCTTCGTATCTTTCCTGGAGAGCTTTTTCTAAGTTTCCATCTTCAATCATTGCTGCGGCCGCTTTGAAACCTCTTGCGCAAATGTCCATAGCTCCGACGTGGGCAGCAATAAGATCTTCTGCCTCAATAGACTGTCGCCTAAGTTTTGCGTCAAAATTTGTTCCGCCTGCTTGAAAGCCACCCCCTTTTATAATGTGGTAATAGGCTAGCGCCACCTCTGGAGTATTATTGGGAAATTGATCAGTATCCCAACCTGACTGGTAGTCATTTCTATTCATATCAATTGAACCAAGCATGCCTTCTGAAACCGCCAAAGCAATTTCGTGTTCAAAGGAGTGGCCGGCTAAAATAGCATGCCCCTGTTCAATATTTATTTTAACATCATTTTCTAAATTGTATTTTCTCAAAAACCCTATGCATGTTGCAACATCAAAGTCATACTGGTGCTTTGATGGTTCCTGCGGTTTGGGTTCAACAAGTATCATTCCCGGAAAACCAATTTTGTGTTTATAATCAACGACCATTGATAAAAATCGGCCCATTTGATCGAGTTCTTTTTCTAGATCTGTATTGAGTAATGTTTCATAGCCTTCTCTTCCCCCCCATAACACATAGTTTTCACCACCAAGCTTATGGGTAACATCTATGCAGCTCTTTACTGTCGCTGCGGCAAATGCAAAAACTTCTGGATCTGGATTGGTGGATGCTCCAGCCATCCATCGACGATGGCTGAACATATTTGCCGTTCCCCAAAGTAATTTTGTTTTTTGGTTTTTCATTTTATCACAAAAATAATCGGATATTTCATTAAGCGTCGCTAAATTATCTGAAAAATTTCCTTGGTCCGGCCGAATGTCAGCATCATGGAAACAAAAATATGGTTGTCCCAGTATAGCAAACATATCAAATGCAACATCAGCTTTTAAGTACGCGTTTTTCATATTGTCTTGTGGGTGCCATGGTCTTTCAAATGTAAGACCACCAAAAGGATCTCCTCCCTCCCATGCAAAGCTATGCCAATAGGCAACAGCAAAGCGCAAATGTTCTTCTAAACGTTTTCCTAAAACGATTTCATCTGGATTATAGTGTCTGAATGCTAAATTTGAATCACTTTCCGGTCCCTCATATGTAATGGGCTCTATGTTTTTGAAAAAAGATTGGTTCATTGAAGTCCTCTTAAGTTTACATGTCCTTTTTTATAAATTTCATATGCTGTTTGATAGAGATTGACATATTTTTGATTAGGCATGATTTTTCTTTCAATTTCTGGCTTTGTCATAATCTTTTCAATAGGTTCCTTGATGATCGCGGTGATGGCCAATCTGGCTGCTCCCAAAGCTGCCCCAAATTCCCCAGTCTTTGGTTTTTCTATTTCTATATTGAGAGTGTTGGATATAGTTTGAAGCCAAAATTGAGACGCGCTGCCCCCGCCGGTTGCCAAAAGAGAGCTTGGTGACGTGCCTGTTTTTTTTATAGCTTCCAGGCAATCTCTCAATGCAAAGGCAACACCTTCCATTACACATTGGGTCAATTTTTCAAGATCAGAAGTTTGACCTAAACCTGCGAAACCCGCACGGATATGTGCATCATTTAGAGGGGTCCTCTCACCGGACAAATATGGAAAAAACTTTTCGTTTGCTGGCCCTGTTGGTTCATTTGGGAGTAATTGGTCTAATTCTAAAGCCGTTTTTCCTGAAATTTGGGAAAGCCAATTAATGCTGTCTGTTGCAGATAAAATGACACCCATTTGGTACCATTTTTCTGGAATAGCATGACAAAACGTATGGACCGCAGCATCGGGAAATGGTTTACACTGATCTCGACTAATCAATAAAACGCCTGACGTACCTAAGGAGACCAAACCTTCTCCTTCTTGAATTGCACCTACTCCGCAAGCTGCAGCTGCATTATCTCCAGCACCGCCCACGATCATTACGTCGTAAGGGAATCCAAGCTCAGAAGCCAAATCGCCTTGGATTTTACCGGCGATTTGGTTGCCTTCAATTAATTCAGGCATTTGATCAATTTGCATATCACTCGAAACAATCAAATGCTCTGACCATTTTCGTGATTTTACATCCAGCCAACTAGTCCCGGCACTGTCTGACATATCAGCAAATGGTGCTCCAATTAGCCATGTATTTAAATAACCGGCAGGTAAGACGACTGTTTTTATTTTTTGGAATAAATCTGGTTCATTATTTTTCACCCACATGAGCTTGGGAGCAGTAAATCCTGGAAAAACAATATTTCCAGAAACATCCCGCACTTTTGGTAGACTATCTAAACTCTGAGCCTCTTTGTATGAACGCGTATCGTTCCAAAGTATGCAAGGCCTGAGCGGTTTATTCAGATCGTCTAGCAAAACAGCACCATGCATATGACCGGCAACCCCAATACTTTTTAATCTCGATATTTCTTTTGGAAAATTTTCTCGCAATTCAATGAACGCAAGTTTGCAGGCGTGTTTCCAATCTTCTGGGTTTTGTTCACTCCAACCAGTTTTTGGATTAGATACTTCGTATTTGCTCTCGGAGCTTGCTATAAAATTTCCAAATTGATCCACTAAAATAGCTCTGAGGCCTGAAGTGCCTAGGTCAATCCCGATAAAGTACAATCTAACCTCCATGATCTTAGCACCTTGGGTTCACACTGTCGCAATCCCAAACTATCAAAGGCAGGCTAGTAGGTTATTTTTGCATTGCAAGGCTTATAAATTAGTAATTGGCAGAATTTATATGCAAATCAATCAATCGTTTGAATATTAAAGTTGGCCTTAATCTTGAAGTTGATCTTAGTATGGCAATTTTATAATATGAATAAAATTCATAATTTTTGAGGAAAGTTATTAATTATTTATGAAAA
>QOQI01000004.1 GCA_003332035.1 Paracoccaceae bacterium | reverse complement strand
AGCAGTATCTTAGCAACCTAACCGCTGCTAATTTTTGGCCCCCACCCCTTAATATGCTGGTCTTACAGGAAAATGTTTCCCCAGCGTTTCCCCAAAAACAAAAGGCTCAGCGTGATTTTCGCTAAGCCTTTGATTTATATGGTGCCCCCACACGGACTCGAACCGCGGACCTACTGATTACAAATCAGTTGCTCTACCAGCTGAGCTATAGGGGCGCTGGGTTGGTCATTAAATAAACACTTTCAATCTTGCAAGAGACAAAATCAATTTAGTTAGAAATTTGCCTATTCACTCTCGCCAAAAAGAAAACAGCACAAAGACCTATCAAAACAATTAAAATCGCACCGGGAGCAGCATTTGGCAAATCCTCTAAACTTGCCTGTACGTGCACTCGCGTTGCGAGTGTTTCAAAATTGAATGGCCGCAATAGCATAGTTGCAGGCAATTCTTTTACGCAATCCACAAATACAAGTAATAATGCGGTAGCCATCGAAGTACTTATTAACGGCCGATAAATTTCCCACAAAACTTGAAGTTTATTCCTCCCCAATGACCTGGCTGCATTTGGTAAACTTGGAGAAACTCTTCCAAGCGCTCCATCTAATGTTTGCTGTGCAATAGAGAAAAAACGAACACAATAAGCTAGAATTATTGCAAAAGCTGTTCCTGTAAAAATTAACCCAGGATCATATCGCGTTAAGTCAAAAATTCGATCCGCCAGCCAATTATCGAAAAAAGCTAGAGGAACTAGAATACCAATTCCAAGAACTGCTCCTGGTGCTGCGTATCCTATGGTTGTTACAGGTAAGATCAAAAGAGGTAATTTTTTCCCGGAGAGCCGGATACCATACACCATCAATAATGCCAGCATGACTGTGACCAAAGCAGCTAGCCCGGACACTATTAAAGTATTTTTTATAGCAGAAATTAAGCCAGCATTAATCCAAAGATCCAAATTTCCATACCCTAAATTTAACAGAACTAGGAAGGGCACGATAAACCCAAAGAAAATTGGTAGAAAACAAATACTAAAAGCAATCAAACTATTAGTACGATTTAGATCAGTCTTTTCTATATTTTTGTTACGATAAGACAGATTGTAAAAGCGTAGTTTTCGTTGGTTAAATTTTTCTAATGAAACCAAAATAACAATTAGAATTAAAACAGTTGAAGCGATTTGGGCAGCGCCTCCTGCATTGTTACTTTCCAACCAAACACTGAATATTCCAGTTGTTAGCGTTTGCACGGCAAAAAAATCAACAGCTCCAAAATCACTAGCTGTTTCCATCATTACGAGAGCAATCCCAGCAAAGATAGCAGGACGTGCCAACGGTAAGCCTAATCTGAAAAACCGTCCAAAAATTGAAATGCCTAATGACTTTGCAACTTCTTCAGTGGAGTCGGATTGTTCCAAAAATGCCGAACGTGCCATTAAATAAACATAAGGGTACAAAGCAAGCGACAAAACAAATATTGCCGAACTCAAACTACGAACCTCGGGGAACCAGTAATCTTGGGATGTTTGCCAATTAAATATACTTCGTAATAAGGATTGAATGGGACCAGCATATTCCAACAAATCCACCAAGGCGTAGGAAGCTACATAGGCAGGTAGTGCAAGAGGAAGAAATAAGGCCCATTGCAACCAGTTAGACCCAAAAAAACGGTAACGCGCAGTTAACCAAGCAGTAGAAGTCCCAATTACACCCGAAAATATCCCCACAAAAAACATCAGCAAGAGGGTATTAGAAGTATATCTCGGTAAAGTAGTTGATAACAAATGCGGCCAAATGTTTTCTGTTGGAGTTAGTGCAATAATGAAAACAGATAGTATAGGAGCAATAACCAACGCTGCGATTAAGACAGAATTAATGGACCAAAAATCCATATTTTTCAGAAATAAAATTCTATTTGTTTGTATTTTACTCTCTATCAAGATGCGCCTACTCGAACCAAACTTTCATGAGAAAAACATGGATATGGTCTAATAATAACCAAAACCTAAGTCATACCAAGCGCTGTTTTGTACATACTCAAAATAGCCTCTTCTTCTGCAAGATCTTCTAAATCACGTTTTCTTAAAGATACAATTTTTCGCATTATTCTTGTATCGTATCCGCGTGTCTTTGCCTCCGCCATAACTTCTTTTTGTTGATCAGAAATGTCCTTTTTTTCAATTTCTAAACGTTCAAATCTTTCTACGAATTGCCTTAATTCTTCAGCAGTAACTCTGTAACTGTCTTGTACTGTCTCAACCATCGTCTTCTCCTACTAAAAACCGTCCACCGCTTCTTAACAATTTTTTATATTGTTAGGAAACTTGCGATATTGAATAAACTAGCTTAACTCAAGGCCAAAACGGAGCCAGTAATGGAAATACTTATTTGGATTGGTTCAATTTTATCCATACTTGGCCTTATTGGTCTCCTTTGGTGTATCAAAACCGTAATTAAAGCAAAAAAGCTTGCGGATTCAGATGAAGAATTACGTACTAGTCTACAAAAAGTAGTTCCTCTAAACATGGCCGCACTTTTTTTATCTGCTATTGGTCTCATGCTTGTTATTCTTGGAATAATGCTCTGAAAAACCCTTTAGGTTCCACTTGATTTACTTTTCGATTTTTATGTATATTTTTTATAACCGGAGGTTGCTATGAAACCAGTCGTCAATTCATTTTTTGATTCATCGTCAAACACCATATCATACGTTGTTTCAGACCCTAATGGAAACTCATGTGCTATTATCGACAGTGTTTTAGACTTTGATTTTTCATCAGGCAGAACAAATACAGCATTTGCTGATGAAATTATAACTTTTGTAAATGAAAAAGGCTTAACGGTTGAATGGTTGTTAGAGTCGCACGTACACGCTGATCATTTATCTGCAGCACCTTATCTACAAGAAAAAATAGGTGGCAAAATTGCCATTGGAGAGAATATCAAATTAGTTCAAGATACTTTTGGAAAAATATTTAACGAAGGCACTGAATTTCAACGAGATGGCTCGCAGTTTGATCAACTTTTTAAAGATGGTGATAGTTTTCACATAGGCCAGATGCGCGGTGATGTCATTCACACACCAGGACATACACCAGCATGTCTCACATATATAATCGGTGACGCAGCTTTTGTTGGCGACACATTATTTATGCCTGACTTTGGAACTGCGAGATGTGATTTCCCTGGCGGTTCATCCACAACAATGTTCCATTCGATACAAAAGATTTTAAGTCTACCAGATGAGACTCGGATATTTGTCGGTCATGACTACAAGTCCCCAGAAAGAGATGAGTTTGCCTGGGAGACAACCGTCCGAGACCAAAAAGAAAAAAATATTCACATTAAAGTAGGAAAATCCAAAGAAGATTTTGTAAAGATGCGAGACGAGCGCGATAAGAAATTGAATATGCCAAAGTTAATCATTCCATCTCTACAAGTGAATATGAGAGCAGGGAATATGCCCGATCCAGATGATCAGGGAAACACCTACATCAAAGTCCCTGTCAACAAGCTATGAGCTTATTGGATACCTAGGAAAAAATGCAAACAGATTGGATAATGGGTCTCACCGGAGGCTTCGCAATTGGGCTAGCAGCCAGTTTTTATCTATTAACAAACGGCAAAGTTATGGGAGCAAGTGGCATCATTGGAGGTTTGGTTGATAAATCAGGATGGTCAACAGCTCGGGATAGAATTGTATTTTTAGCCGGCTTGGTAGTTGCACCGATGGTTTGCATTATGGTGTTAGATATTCCAGCCAAAACCAATGCGACAACAAACGCTATTGTTTTAATCCTTGCTGGTTTAATGGTTGGTATTGGAACTCGCCTCGCAAACGGATGCACATCTGGCCATGGGGTCTGTGGCATTTCCAGGTTATCTTTGAGAGGCATTTCCTCTACAATTTTTTATATCATAGCAGGAATTATTACAGTTTTAGTGTTTCGTCATGCTTGGGGTATAATCTAATGAGAGCTTTTACTGCTTTTATCTCGGGGTCTCTTTTTGGAATTGGGCTGTTATTTTCGGGTATGACGGATACTTCAAAAGTACAAGGGTGGCTGGATGTGTTTGGAGATTGGGACCCTACCCTTGCGTTTGTAATGGGTGGTGCGATAGTTCCGATGTTTTTAGCCTGGAAATATTCACAAGGACGAAAACCGATTTTTGGAAATAAATTCCCTGCTCCACCAAGCTCTGATATTAATCGGGATCTCATTGTAGGATCAGTTCTTTTTGGTATGGGTTGGGGCCTAGCTGGCTTATGTCCCGGACCTGCCATAGCTTCTATAAGTTTTGGAAAAAGCCAAGGCGCACTATTTGTTTTAGCAATGATTTTCGGGATGTGGTTAGCACCAAATATAAAAACCCTTTTTCCAAACAAGATATCTTCAATATGAAATATTCAGAGTAAAATCATGCAAATCATCAATATATCCGGACTATACAATGTCTCACCTCAAATCTCAGTTACAGATATAGAGCTCCTTTCGGAAAAAGGCTTTGAAAAAATTATTTGCAATCGCCCTGACTTCGAAGTTCCACCGAACTTCCAATCAAATGTAATCGAAAAAGTTGCAGCGGAAATTGGTCTTTTATTTGAGTATCACCCTCTTACGTTCGAAAATATGTACGCTGAAAATATTGAAAAACAGATGGCTTTTATAGAAGAAAGTAAAAGCCCAGTTTTGGCCTACTGCACCAGTGGAACCAGGTCTGCAGCTATTTGGGCATTAGGTCAGATAGGAAAAATGCCCAAAGAAGAGATTCTAAAAACAACCCTGGAAAGCGGGTATAATCTCGAAGGTTTGCTATAGTCTTTGGGGAGTCGGAAGTATTTGACGAAACAGCCAAAGAAGTTTTAGATATTTAGAGTTGCGAGCTTGCGATTTAGCTTTATAAAATTGCTCGAGCCATAAAGTAGGCAGATAAAATTGAATAACGATTTCATTATCGATGGGAGATCACATGTCTAATAATATTTTTCCTCCAAGTGAAGAATTTACAGCCAACGCGATTATTGACAAACAAAAATATGAAGAAATGTATTCTGAATCAATAAATGATCCAGATGCATTTTGGTCAAAGCATGGTTTGCGAGTAGACTGGATTAAACCCTTCACTAAAATCAAGAATGTATCATACGAGCATCCAAATGTTTCAATAAAATGGTTTGAAGATGGTGAACTAAATGTGTCGGCGAATTGTATCGACCGTCATCTTGAAAGTCGTGGCAACAAAACAGCTATTATATGGGAAGGCGACAACCCTTCTGAAAGTAAGCATGTAACTTACAATGAACTGCATCAACAAGTGAGCAAGCTTGCGAATGTTTATAAGAATTTAGGGTTATCTAAGGGTGACCGCGTCGTACTTTACATGCCAATGATACCTGAAGCCGCATATGCGATGCTCGCATGTGCCAGGATTGGCGCAATTCACTCAATTGTGTTTGCAGGATTTTCACCTGAAGCACTAGCCGCCAGAGTAGAAGGCTGTAAAGCCTCACTAGTAGTAACAGCCGATGAAGCACCAAGAGGTGGAAAAAATACACCATTGAAGGCAAATGTAGATAAGGCATTAGAGATATGTGGTGACGTGCAAACTCTTGTGGTTGAAAGAACTGGAGGTAATGTCGTCATGAAAGAGGGTCGCGACATCTCTTATAACTCTGCAATGAAGGATGCATCTGAGACATGTAAACCAACTGCAATGAATGCAGAAGACCCACTATTTATACTTTATACTTCAGGGTCAACCGGCGCACCTAAAGGTGTTCAACATTGTTCAGGCGGCTATTTAGTCTGGGCGTCAATGACACACGAATATGTTTTCGATTATCACCCGGGCGATATTTACTGGTGTACTGCAGATGTTGGATGGGTAACTGGCCATAGCTATATCGTCTATGGCCCACTGGCAAACGGAGCAACAACCTTAATGTTTGAGGGAATTCCAACCTTCCCCGATGCATCCAGGTTTTGGCAAGTTTGCGAAAAACACAAGGTAAACCAATTTTATACAGCACCAACTGCCATTCGTGCTCTTATGGGACAAGGTAATGAATACGTTGAAAAATGCAATTTATCGTCTCTAAAGGTGCTTGGAACAGTAGGTGAGCCTATAAACCCTGAGGCTTGGAATTGGTATAATGAGGTTGTTGGCAAAGGAAACTGCCCAATTGTTGACACATGGTGGCAAACTGAGACTGGGGGGCATCTTTTAACGCCAATTCCTGGCGCCACCGATACAAAACCAGGATCAGCAACAAATCCCTTTTTTGGAATTAAACCAGCTATTTTGGATCCACAGACTGGCCATGAAATAGATCATACCGAAGCAGAGGGTGTTTTGTGCATCAAGGATAGCTGGCCAGGACAAATGCGCACTGTGTATGGGGATCATGACCGTTTTGTTAAAACCTATTTCAGTGATTTTAAAGGGTACTATTTCACTGGAGATGGCTGCCGTCGCGATAGTGACGGATATTATTGGATTACAGGCAGGGTAGATGATGTAATAAATGTGTCAGGCCATAGAATGGGAACTGCAGAAGTTGAGAGTGCGCTCGTGGCTCACCCTAAAGTTTCGGAAGCCGCCGTGGTTGGTTTCCCACATGATATTAAGGGACAAGGTATTTACTGTTACGTGACACTAATGTCTGGAGAGACACCAACCGAAGAACTTCGATTAGAACTGAGGAATTGGGTGCGAACGGAGATTGGACCAATTGCCTCTCCCGATCTCATTCAATGGGCCCCTGGCTTACCAAAAACGAGATCCGGCAAAATTATGAGGCGCATATTAAGGAAAATTGCTGAAAACGACTACGGTTCCCTAGGAGACACATCTACATTGGCAGAACCTGCTGTTGTAGACGATCTTATTGTAAATAGAATGAACGACGCTTAACTGATTTTATAAAAAATCGAAGGCTAAGATTATCTGGTCACTCTTGGGTCTTTTGCTTAAGGGTTTCTCGTAAAACAGTTTTTAGGACCTTTCCATAATTATTTTTTGGCAATTCACTTACCTGAACATAATCTTTTGGCCTCTTAAAACGAGCAATGTGTTTGAGACAGTGTTGATCAAGAGTTTCTGTTACAAATTTATACCCTTTTTCCATCACAATAAAGGCAACGACTTCCTCACCCCACTCAATACTTTCTCGACCAACTACTGAAACTTCGCTTACAGATGGATGGATAAGTAAGACTTCTTCGACTTCCCTTGGATATATATTTGATCCTCCAGAAATAATCATATCTTTTGACCGGTCGTGCATAGTTACATAACCATCTGCATCCATTGCCCCCATATCTCCAGTCATGAGCCACCCATCGATAATAGTTTTTGAAGTAGCATCTTTATTACTCCAATAGCCTGGCATGACGAGATCACCTCGAACCATAATTTCTCCAATTTCCCCAGTTTTATTCTCGCCGCCAGTCTTATTTCCTATTTTGACTTCAACGGCAGATTGAGCGTAGCCAACAGACTGCAACCGCTCTTTCCATTTTTTAGATTTTCTATCTGCCACCTCAGATCTTGGAAGAACTGTTATACCCATCGGGCATTCACCTTGCCCATAAACTTGTACAAATAATGGTCCAAACTTATCAACTGCTTCAATTATATCCGATACGTACATTGGACCCCCAGCATATACTATCGTGCGAATTCCACTGCCGTCTTTGTTATTTTTTTTAGAAAAACTTGTTAACCGCTTCACCATAGTTGGAGCTGCAAACATATGTACGTTCTTTAATTTTTCAGCCAGATTAAAGATCTCTTCTTCATCAAAACCACCACTTATAGGAATGGCATGTCGCGCACCCGCTAATACATGCATAATACTATATAATCCCGCTCCATGAGACATAGGAGCAGCATAAAGAGTTGTGTCTGAGGGGTAAATTTGATCAACATCAGCGAAGTATGATAACGCCATAGTCTTGATCATACCGTGTGTTATCATAACACCTTTTGGCTTACCGGTTGTACCAGAAGTATAAAACAACCAAGCTAGGTCATTAAAAGAGCAAGATACAGGCGAGGCCTGAGCTTTTGCGGATAAGCGATCCCATTTCGGATTGAATACGGTGACGTCAGGCAGATCTATTTGAGATGCGAGAATACTATCACTTAAAACATATGAACACTGGGAGTTCTCTAAAATCCAACCAACTTCTCGCATGTGAAGCTTTGAGTTGATAGGTACGATAACTGCGCCCATTGACCAGACCGCATAGAATGCAACCAAAAATTCGGGACAATTGTGCATATATACCGCTACTCTATCACCAAGTTTTACTCCCTCTTTTTCCAAATGAAATCTTAACGCACAAACAGCCAACCAGAAGTCTTTATATGTTCCAATGCATTCAGAACCCAAAAATAGAGCTTTTCGATTTGGGTGCTTTAAAGCTGTTCTTTCTAACCAGGTAGCGAGGTTCATTATATATCCTGAAAATTCAAAAATTAGTTACTAACAATAGATTTATAGGTAACTAAGTATCAATCCAGCCCTTTAAATTAATAAAGTTCCCAAAATAGGGTAAATTATTGGAAAATTTAATTAAGTTTTACTGCAAGTTCTTTTCAGAACAGCAACCTTGCTTTATAAAGACGCAAATGGCTGCAATAGTAATAAATCGCATATGAGGGCAAGATGACAAAAAATAATAGAGACAAAGACGTCCAGTTTATTGAGGCATTAGCAGTTCTACTGAGAGAACATGATCTAAACGAAGTCGAAGTTAACCGTGAATTTGGTCAAGATGATAGCTTGACGGTAAGAGTAGCAAGAGGCGGTCAAATAGCAGCAGCAGCACCTACTATTAGTAATCCCACTTTAGCCGCCCCTGTACAAGAAGGTACATCTGTTTCAGTGTCTAATCAAACTTCTGATACTGTAGTTGATGATCCTGCAAATCACCCAGGCGCCGTAACATCCCCCATGGTTGGAACAGTTTATATGCAAGCAGAACCTGGCGCTCCACCATTTATTTCAGTCGGAGCGAGTATTTCAGAAGGCGATACATTGCTGATCGTTGAAGCCATGAAAACGATGAACCAAATTCCAGCTCCAAAATCTGGAATTGTAAAACGCATTTTAGTTGAGGATGGTGCAGCTGTTGAATTCGGTGCACCACTCGCAATTATTGAATAGTGCAAACGATGTTTAATAAAATCCTAATCGCAAATCGTGGAGAAATTGCCCTGCGGGTTATTCGTGCTTGCCGTGAGATGGGTATAAAATCTGTTGCAGTTCATTCGACAGCAGATAGTGACGCTATGCACGTTCGAATGGCCGATGAAAGTGTATGTATTGGTCCTGCGGCGGGAACCTCAAGCTATTTATCTATGCCAGCGATCATTGCTGCATGTGAAATTACTGGAGCGGAAGCTATTCACCCAGGGTATGGGTTTTTGTCTGAAAATGCTAAATTTGTTCAAATAGTAGAGGATCATGGGATAAAATTTATTGGCCCAACAGCGGAACATATTCGCGTAATGGGCGATAAGATTACAGCTAAAGAAACAATGAGAAAACTTGGTGTACCGTGTGTTCCAGGGTCGGAGGGTGGTGTTCCTGATTTAGATACAGCAAAGAAAATTGGAACCGATATTGGCTATCCCGTAATTATAAAAGCTACCGCAGGGGGTGGCGGAAGAGGAATGAAAGTCGCGAAGACTGACGCGGACATGGAACAAGCTTTTATGACTGCTAGAGCTGAAGGAAAAGCAGCGTTTGGAAATGATGAAGTTTACATCGAGAAATATCTAACCACACCTAGACACATTGAAATCCAAGTTTTTGGAGACGGTAAAGGCCAAGCTGTTCATTTGGGAGAAAGAGATTGCTCGCTTCAACGGCGCCACCAGAAAGTTTTTGAAGAGGCTCCCGGCCCTTGCATCTCCGCAGAAGAACGCGAAAGAATAGGCGCGACATGCGCAGAAGCAGTAGCAAAGATCAATTATATTGGCGCCGGCACAATTGAGTTTTTATATGAAAATGGCGAATTTTATTTCATTGAGATGAATACAAGACTTCAGGTCGAACATCCAATTACGGAAAGTATTTTTGGCGTTGATATAGTGCGTGAACAAATCCGCGTGGCAGCAGGATTAGAGATGACCTTCAGGCAGGAAAATTTATCAATAAAAGGGCATTCTATTGAAGTCCGCATAAATGCCGAAAAGGTCCCCAGCTTTGCCCCGTGCCCAGGGAAAATCACAGCTTATCATGCACCTGGAGGCTTAGGTGTGAGAACTGACAGCGCCATCTACGTTGGATACACAATTCCTCCCTATTACGACAGCTTGATTGGGAAACTTATTGTACGCGGCAGAGATAGATCAGAAGCTTTAGCACGATTGAGCGGAGCTCTTTCTGAGATAATTATAGACGGGATCGATACCACAATACCCCTTTTTAGATCTCTTTTGGAAGAAGAAGACATCCAAAATGGTGTTTACAATATACACTGGTTAGAAAAATGGCTTGATAAAAATTTCGAAAAATAAAAAAGATCAAGCTCAGCCGTATATTTTATCACTAATTAATTGAGGCTTAAGGTGATTAAATACCTATCCCCAGAAGTTCTTTTATTTGCCTATCAACAGGGTTTATTCCCAATGGCTGAAAGCCGAAGTGCAAAGCAAGTTCAATGGATACAACCCAAAAAGCGCGGAATATTTCAACTAGGCAATTTTCATATTTCCAAATCATTAAGAAGGATAATACTTAAAGAAGATTACTCAGTAATGATAAATTCATGTTTTCCCAAAGTTGTGGAAAAATGTGCTGACAGAAATGAAACTTGGATCAACGACGATATATACAATTGCTACTGCAAGTTACACGAAGATGGATTTGCTCATTCCGTAGAGGTTTGGAAAGACAGTCGCCTTATTGGAGGTGTTTACGGCGTAGCTATTGGCGCTGCTTTTTTTGGCGAAAGCATGTTTTCCGACGTCTCCAATGGATCAAAAATTGCCTTAGCCTACTTACATGATAGGCTTCTAAAAGTTGGCTTTTTATTATTTGATACCCAATTTTTAACGGAGCATTTGGCTAGTTTAGGTGCAATTGAAATTACACAAGATCAATATTTAATCAAATTAGAAAAGGCATTAAACAAAAATGCCACATTTGCTGACATTAATTACTCAGTTGATGTTGAAAGCATAGCACAACGAAGCACCCAAACATCATAACGTGCATGTTCTAAAGGATTAAGTGCCGGCGATGATGCTATCATCCATCCACGAAACAAATTATTCTCAGATTTATCTTGGGAAATTGTTAGATGTGCAAAAGCATCTCCAACAGGATTGCTAATTGGATAACGGCATTCAGAAAGCTCGATATTAAGTTTCCAAAGTATATATTTTTCACCTGATTTTAGCCCAAAATCAACGACTTCTCCACTTACTTTATCTAGTCCCCTTAATAGAGCACCATCTGCTGTATTCGTTTGTTCCTGAGCATTGATGCTAGCCATTGGGAAAAGAGAAATAATAATAAAGAATAGCAGATTCTTCAATTATCGCTTCCTGAAACAAATTTTAGCAACAAAGAAATAAGGCTTACAGAACCCTGTGTATCAAGAAACTCATCTCCTGGTTGCATATACTCATATGAAGCACCTGGTATAATTTCTATAAAATTTCCACCCAATAGTCCCTCAGAACTCACCGTCAACGCACTGTCATCTGGAATATCAATTTGATTTTCAATAGCGAGCTTGGCTTCAGCTCTATAAGTTTCAACGTTAAGATCCAAATTGCTTACACTACCGACTTTAACACCCGCCAAACGAACATCGGTTCCTACATGTATTCCATCAGCTGATCTAAAATCCGCTTTGAGATCGTAGTGCCTAGAGTTTGAGACGGAAAGCCCAGTTGTTTGATAAATAAAAACAACAAACCCCAAGGCTACCGCGAGTACAAAAGCTCCAATAAAAACCTCAAGTTTATTTTCTTTCATTTATTTACTCCGGACTCCAAGCCTCGTAGTCGCGACGCTCTTTTACGTCCCGCCGTTTTAAAGACCCCGATGGTTTATACGACGCTAGACTACCAGTAACATTAGGTTTATGATCAATTTCCCATGATTTCTTAGGAAGAGGTTTTTCAGTTGGTGGCTCATCCCAAGTTCGATGTAACCAACCATGCCATTCAGCACTAACTCGGCTAGCCTCAACTTCCCCGTTAAAAATGACCCACCGACGACGATCATTTTTATCCCTAAAAAAAATATTTCCAGCACTGTCCTCGCCTACTTTAACGCCTTTGCGCCAAGTATAAAGCTGAGTTCCTAGAGTTTCTCTATTCCACCATGTTGTGGCTCTAGAAAGCAGGCTAAACACACCCATATTAAACTCCAATAAATACTATTCTTTTATGCAATAGAAATTGAACAACGTCCATATGCTCAGACAAGTAAACTATGCAGATTGGTCTTCTTTTTGGTTTTCCGCATAAATCATTAGTGGGCTGGATTCCGAAGATACAGCTTCCTCGTTAACAACGACCTCGGTTACCTCGTCAAGACCAGGCAAATCAAACATGGTATCAAGTAATATTTCTTCAAGGATAGATCGTAATCCTCGAGCTCCTGTTTTTCTTTCAATGGCTCTTTTTGCAATTGCGTTTAAGGCATCGTCAGTAAAATTTAATTTAGTGTCCTCAAGCTCAAATAGCCTTTGATATTGTTTAACCAGAGCGTTTTTAGGTTGTGTCAGAATTGTTATCAAAGCATCTTGATCTAAATCTTCCAAAGTCGCCAAGACGGGTAACCTTCCAACAAATTCAGGGATCAATCCAAACTTAAGTAAATCTTCAGGCTCAAGGTCTTTGAATATTTCTCCAATGCCACGTTCATCATCATTACGCACATCCGCTCCAAAACCCATAGCGCTTCCTTTACCGCGCTGAGCAATAATTTTATCGAGCCCCGCAAATGCTCCACCGCAGATAAATAAAATATTAGTAGTATCTACTTGTAGAAACTCCTGCTGAGGGTGCTTTCTACCACCCTGCGGGGGCACACTAGCTACTGTACCTTCCATAAGTTTTAACAAAGCTTGCTGAACACCTTCACCAGACACATCGCGTGTAATTGAAGGGTTTTCCGACTTTCGAGTTATCTTATCAACTTCATCAATATAGACTATTCCACGTTGGGCACGTTCAACATTATATTCTGAGGCTTGTAGAAGCTTCAGAATTATATTCTCAACATCCTCACCTACATAACCTGCTTCAGTAAGTGTAGTTGCATCAGCCATAGTAAAAGGTACATCAAGAATACGGGCCAAAGTTTGGGCTAATAGTGTTTTGCCGCACCCTGTCGGGCCCATCAGTAATATATTAGATTTAGAGAGTTCTATATCACCAGATTTTGCAGAATGTTCGAGACGCTTATAGTGATTATGCACAGCAACCGACAGGACCCTCTTTGCTACTGCCTGACCAATAACATAATCGTCTAAAACACCGCAAATTTCTCTAGGAGTTGGAACCCCATCTGAGGACTTAAAACCAGTTGATTTGGTTTCCTCACGGATTATGTCCATGCAAAGTTCAACACATTCATCGCATATAAATACAGTTGGACCAGCAATAAGTTTTCTTACTTCATGCTGACTTTTCCCACAAAAACTGCAGTAAAGAGTATTTTTACTATCAGAGCCAGAATTCGTTGACATTAAACTCGGTCCTTTGTCCTACCCAGTGCTCATATTTATCCACAGCTTAAGTCAGGCTTCCGCTGTCTACAATGGCAAAATTCATATTTTATTTTTCTCAAGCAAATGTGATGCCAATTTACTCTTCATCACCGCTGGTACGCTGCGTGACAATTTCGTCAATCAATCCCCATTTTTTAGCGTCTTCCGCAGCCATAAAATTATCTCGCTCGAGAGCCGCCTCGACCGTTTTCAAAGACTGACCGGTATGTTTTACGTATATTTCATTCAAACGCTTTTTCAATTTGAGCGTTTCTTCTGCATGAATCATAATATCAGTCGCTTGCCCTTGGTAGCCACCGGAAGGCTGATGCACCATAATTCGACTATTTGGTAGAGAGTATCGCATACCTGGCTCTCCAGCGGTGAGCAATAGTGAACCCATTGAAGCTGCCTGCCCAATTACTAATGTCGAAACCTTAGGCTTGATGTACTGCATAGTATCGTAAATTGATAAACCAGAGGTGACTACGCCACCTGGACTATTTATGTACATACTAATCTCTTTAGATGGGTTCTCTGCCTCTAAATGGAGTAGTTGGGCTACAATTAAACTGGACATACCATCATGCACAGCGCCATTGAGAAAAATAATTCGTTCTTTTAAAAGACGCGAAAATATATCGTAAGCACGTTCTCCGCGGCTGGTTTGTTCAACCACCATGGGTACTAGTGAGTTCATGTAAAATTCTGCTGGATCGTTCATAAGGCCTGCCTTTTCTAAAGCGCAATACAATTGTTATAGTTCTAATGTTAGTAGCGCCATGCCGAAGCTTCAAGAGCCCTCGCGCAATTGGCACAAATTAAAATAAAAAAACTAAAATCTATTAATAAAAACTTGATCTACCCTTCTGCTCCGCTACTTAGCTGTGATGTTAGAAAATGCAACCTCACAGAATAAACCAACTCGCGCCATTGCACTTGAGAAGCTAACGGATTTTATACCAAAAGCAGGTCTAAGCTATAGAAATAAAAGAAATTATGATTTTGGACCATCTAATCATAATTATGTATCACAATTATCGCCCTTTATTAGGCGAAGGATTCTAACTGAACTGGAAGTTTTAAAAGCCGTTTTAAATAAATATGGGCTTTCTTCGTCAGAAAAATTTATTCAAGAAGTATTTTGGCGTACTTACTGGAAAGGCTGGCTGGAAATGAGGCCTTCGGTTTGGCGGGATTACCAAAACGATTTGAGGCGATTAGAAAATCAGCTAATGACACAATCAGGCTTACGAAAATCATGGGAAACGGCCTGTGGAGGCACAACTGATATAGAATGCTTTGATTTCTGGGCGCACGAATTGAAAGAAACCGGATATCTGCATAATCATGCTCGCATGTGGTTTGCCTCAATATGGATATTTACACTCAATTTACCCTGGCAGCTTGGTGCAGATTTTTTTCTACGTCATTTGCTGGACGGGGACCCAGCCTCTAATACGTTGAGCTGGAGATGGGTTGCAGGCATTCAAACCCCAGGAAAAACTTACTTAGCGCGTAGAGATAATATATGTAAATTTACAAATAATAGGTTCGATCCCATTGGCCTATCTAGCTCAGCAGTTGCATTACCGGGAAATCCTCATCCAGATTTATCGATTTTGAACTTAGGGAACCTACCAAATTCAAAGTTAAGAACTGGATTACTGATACACGATGAAGACTTAGATCTTTCACCAGTTATAAATGGTTTAAAAATTGAAAGTACTATTGCCGTAAATAATTTGGATAGCGTAAGTCCTTGGTCATGTGCAAAATCAGTACACACTTTTGTAAACTCATTAATGGAAGATGTTTCAAAAAGGTATAAAGATAAAATTGGCTCCGTGAAATTTACCTCAAATCATAATGAAATAAAGAGCTGGTATCACGAAAATAAAATTGAACAAATGGTTGTTGCTTATGCTGCAACAGGACCAAATGCATCACTTATAAAAATACTTATCGAGCAAGGATTAAATATTGTACAAATCACAAAAGACTATGATCAGACAGCATGGCCACATGCAACACATGGTTTTTTCCGATTTAAGGAGAAAATCCCAGCCCTTATAAAAGAGCTGGGATTAAATTCTTAACCAAACATATCAGCCGTTATACCAGCATACCAACCGACGGACTCCTCGTAAGTAGCCTTCCGAACATCAGCCGTTTCACCAGTTTTTGAAATAAATCCATCAACTTTTGCGATCTTTTCATCTGTCGCTTTATATGTTGCGCCTACTTTAACACCGTTATTTGTATCAACGAGAGACCAGCATGTATTTGAGAATTTAGCTGGGAACACTTTAGAACCGGTTAATGCGCCTCTAATAGCCATAGCAGCAACCTTCGCTTGCGAATTAGCTGAGAAGCCTGATTTTGGCATATCACCCTGTGCTGAAGCATCACCCAAAACGTGAATATTGCTATCGACTTTAGAAGACATGTCGTGAGCACTTACTGGAGCCCAATTCCCATCTGTTATTCCAGCCATCTCACAAATACGCCCGGCTTTCATTGCAGGAATTACATTACACGCGTCAACCTTCGTCTCTTCGCCATCGATCGATACCGTCATAGCTTCAGGATTAACTGATACATTTCCTCCACCAAATTCTGAACCAATCCAATCAACCATTCCATCGTAGTGGTTGGCCCAACCTTCCTGGAACAGCCCCATTTTAGAAAACTTAGGTTTTGGGTCCGCTACTATAATTTTAGCAGTTGGATTTGATTTCTTCAGCATATGAGCAATCATTGAAATGCGTTCATATGGCCCAGGAGGGCATCTGTAAGGGTTTGGTGGGGCAACCATTGCAAATACGCCACCTTCGGGCATAGAAGCAAGTTGGGCTTTTAATAGCTCCGTTTGGCTACCAGCTTTATACGCGTGCGGCATTTTATTTTGAGCATTCAAGTCCCAGCCGTCAACTGCTCCATCAACAAAATCAATACCTGGTGAAAGAACAAGACGATCATAATTAAGAGTTCCACCGCCAGCTAAAGAAACAGTTTTACTCCCTCCGTCAATATCTACCGCCCAATCGTGAACGACGTTAATACCATATTCTGAAGCAAGATTTCCATAACTGTGTGCTATACTGCCCAAGTCTCTAAAACCTCCCAAATAGAGATTAGAGAAAAAGCACGTATAGTATGTGCGGGACGGCTCTACTAGAGTAACGTCGATTGCACCTTTGCTGTCCTTAGCAATATACCTGGCCACGGTTGCGCCACCAGCGCCACCTCCAACAACAACGACCCGCGGTTTCCCACTTGCCATAACCATCGGAGTGGCCAAACTAGCGGTAACAGCAGCCGCAGTTTGTATAAATGAACGTCTATTTATTGACATATTTTTCCCTCCACTTTTGATCTGGGTTTAACCCAGAGCCTTTTACAGGCTTTCTTCCTGCGCTACCTAAGCACAAGACCTTACTGCAACGATGCAAAATAGCTTGCCAAAGCTGCAATTTCTTCATCACCTAAACCTCCAGCCATCATCTGCATGACTTGGTTTTTGCGATATTTATTTTTATATTCATGTAAAGCATAAACGATTTCTGTTATTTCCCTACCATTTATTCCGGGAATCCCTTGATTGCTGTTATCTGCCCGGTGACAGGTTTGACAGTCACTAGCCAAATATTCGCCGTAAGCTAAGTCGCCCTGGATTTCCAATATAGATGGGGAAAGGGTAAATTTTTCAATAGCTTGCTCTGCGTTCAAAGCAGTTCCAAAAAGAAATACTGAAGCGATCAAATTAGATTGTAAAGACATAAATCACCCCTTAACTTACCTTACGGTAACCTAAAAAAAAGTAACCTGTCAAAAAAAAACAGCACACAAAACACTAATTTAAAGACTGAAATGATTTCAAATATTCAATTGTTGAAAGGATATCTTTCTCTTTTTTGAAACCCGCAAAGGACATTTTAGTTCCTTTTGCGTACTGCTTGGGTGACGCCAAGAATTCCGTCATTGATTCTTCATCCCAAACGCGACCATCATCTCTCATCGACTTAAAAATCTTTGAATACTTAAACCCCTGAATACCACCAATTTTTCGACCAAAAATTGCATTTAAGTGAGGTCCTGTTTTGTTTTTTGCTCCATCACCAATTTGATGACAAGACTTACATTTTTTAAAAGCCTTCTCTCCAGCTTCCACTAGCCCAGAATCTAGATTAACCACTTCAACTAGAGCCTCAGACTGTTCTTCAACTTGATTTGAGATTGTAGTAACGGCTGCAGAATCTTCAGAATCTTCGTTTTTTTCATCTTCAGGAGTTACGTCAAGCACAGCAGCGCGCATTGTAATTTTAACATCACTTTTACAGTCGGACATACAAACTTTTTTATTCCAAAAATGTGATTCTGATGTCAATCTATCATCGACTATAAAGCCATTTTTATTTGGCATCTCAACATCAAGAAAAGTTTCGTTAGATAAAATAAAATCCTCATCAACAATATCGTTTGAGTACAAAATATATGCCACAATTGCATACACATCATCATCACTCAAACTCTGCGCATAGCCAAATGGCATTGAACGCTTCACATAATCCCATGTTGTTGATAGATAAGGCCAATATGAGCCTACTGTTTTAACCGGATCTTCGTCAGCTAGTGTATCCAGGCCCCCTGCCAACTCCGGCCAATTATCTACACCCTCAGCAAAATCACCGTGGCAAATAGCACAATGCTCAGCAAACACTTCTTCCCCATTAATTGCATCCCCAGAACCCATGGGCAAACCAGTACCATCGGGGCTTATATCGCCATCCCAAGCCGCCACCTCCCTTTTGGTGGCACCGCGACCTAGCCCAAATTTTCCATCTCTTGGCCCAACAGCGGAAGCTTCGGCCGCAGCAATCATTCTGAAATCAGGATCAAAATCTGATGATACTATCTTAGCATCCTGCGGAAGCTGAGTGACAAAGCGATCAGCAAAGTTAGTCGCGATAAGTAAAACTCCAAAAACAACAATGCCTGCGACGGTAAACAAATCACGAGATTTCGACATTTTCAGCCTCCCCGTTTGATTTAATCCACCAAGTTTGGATACAATTATTATGATAAATGGAGTTCAACCCACGCACTTCTCTAAGCTCTTCTTTAGTGGGCTGAACATAGCCTGTTTCATCATGAGCTCTTGACTGCAGGAACATTTCCTCACCGTCCCACTCTATATCAAGATAAAATCTTGTAAGCGCCATTTTTGTGCCAGGCTGAGCTAGTCTTGCTTCGTACCAGTTCTCTCCACCATCTATTGTAACATCCACTCTAGTTATCGCACCACGCCCAGACCAAGCCAAACCGGAGATAACCAACGGACCTTTTCCATGCGAAATTGGAGACTGTGGGCTAGGCGATGTGACGACAGACTTGGCATCCATAGCCCAAGTCCACTTTCTGCTCATTCCATCCGCTAAAGTATCTGTATATTTAGAAGTTTCCTCCCTGCTCTCGACAGGTTTATCTAAAACTTCAACCCGACGAAGCCATTTTACCCACATATTTCCTTCCCAACCAGGCACAACCAGTCGAGCAGGATAGCCGTGCTCTTTTCTGAGGGCCTCACCATTAGCTTTAAAAGCAACGAGAACATCATCTAAAGCTTTTTCCATAGGAATGGACCGACCATTAGAAGAAGCATCAGCACCCTCAACAAAAATCCATTTCCCTTTTAAATCACCAGCCGCATTCAAACCGGCTTCATTGAGTAGTGTTCTAAGAGGAACCCCTGTGTACTCCATGTTGTGGATCATTCCATGAGTGAACTGAACGCCATTCAATTGGGCACCTGCCCACTCCATGCCAGTATTAGCTGCACATTCACAAAAGTAGACATGTTGTTCCCTTGGAAATCTCTCAAGATCTTCATAGGTAAAAACTAATTCTTGGTCGACCAGACCGTTTATCATCAGTCGGTAGTCCTCTTTTCGAAGCTCAATAGCTCCCGAATGATGTCGTTCAAAAGCGCATCCTTGTGGCGTGATTGTACCATCTAAAGCGTGAATAGGACTAAAGTTTATAGAGCTTATTGTGTCAGCTGTTAACCAGCCAACATTTCTCCGAACAACGTCTTTTTCAAATTCAATTGGAAGTCCATAAGGAGTGGCGTCCACACCATCGCCAGTTATTTGAGCCCATTCTTGAACCTCAGTTATAAGAGGATCATCATCACTAGCTGATAAAGAACTAGCAGCAGTGGAACCCGCACCTAAAGCAGCAGCACCAGCCAAGAATTGTCGACGAGAAGGCTTTTTATCAGAAAAATCGTCCGCCATAATTCATTTTTCCTTTAACAATTCTATTAAATACCAACAACTTCTACATTGCTATTAGGTTCAACGGAGATAGTTTCCTGCCTTCGAATATAATTTTCAACCACATCCCAAATCTGAGGCCCTTCAGTATCTTCATTCACTGATGCCCAACCAGAAACAATGTACGTTTTTGACGGGTCAATTATTTCACCAGTCTTTAAAAGTGTCATTTCCGTTATGCGACTACCTTGAGGCTTATTTATGTCAATTTTATAACCCATACCACCGATCCGCACCATATCACCACCCTGTTGATAGTAGGGATCAGAATTAAACAAATTATCCGCTACATCTTCAAGAATAATATGAATAAATTCACCTGTAAATTCTGTTCTATAAGCTTTACCATACGTCATTGAGGTAACGTTCCATATATCTTCACGGGTGATATCTTGACCTGGAATAATTGAAGGGCCCCACCTTACACCTGGAGACATCGAAATATCAGCATCACGCTCTTCGATGAGAGCCTCACATATCAAATCGTCCCAAGTTCCATTAAAATTTCCTCTTCGATATAGCAGGCTTTCTGATTTCCCAATTACCTCACTTAATTCATTTGTATACGGAGCGCGTTGCTCATCTATCAATTTTGCCACCGTTGTATCGGGCGAGATAACATCAGAAAAAATTGGAATTAATTTGTGCTTATACCCCATCATACGTCCATTTTGGACGTCTAAATCGACACGGCTAACGAATTTTCCGTTTGAGCCAGAGGCAATAATAATAGTTTTATCAATTAGAACAGGTTCTGGCAGAGCATCATGAGTATGCCCAGACAAAATCACATCAATTCCTGAAACACGGCCAGCCATTTTCTTGTCAACATCAAATCCATTATGAGACAGCACAACAACTACTTCTGCACCTAAGGAGCGAACTTCATCGACCATATTCTGCATGTTGGAGTCGCGTATACCAAAACTATATTCTGGAAACATCCAGCCTGGGTTGGCAATAGGCATATATGGAAATGCTTGACCAATAACTGCTATTTTTGATCCACCTCGTTCAAACATTTTATAAGGTGGAAAAAGCTCAGCAGGTTCATCCCATTCAGCATCAAAAATATTCTGCCCTAAAGCAGCAAAGGGAAGGTTTTCAATGATCTCTGAAATGCGATCAGAACCCAGCGTAAATTCCCAATGGAAAGTCATTGCATCTGGCTTCAAAGCATTCATAACATTTACCATATCCTGACCTTGAGTATGGTAACATGTATATGAGCCATGCCATGTATCCCCGCCATCAAGTAAAAGCGCATCAGGCCTGTCCGCTCGAATTGAATTTATAACCGTAGCGACGCGATCTAACCCACCAACGCGACCATAGCCATTAGCCATGGATATAAAATCATCATAAGTTAGCGCATAGTGAGCAGGAGACCCATCAGCAATACCATAAAGCTTTCGGAAATCCGATCCTGTGATGTGAGGAACTTTTCCAAAAGCATTCCCTACCCCTAGATTCACTTCAGGTTCACGAAAATAAATTGGCTTTAATTGCCCATGTATATCCGTAACATGAATTAGAGATATATTTCCAAATGTTCCAAATTCTAAAAGTTGGTTTTGGCTTAGCTTTTGTTGAGCAGCCAATTTAGCCCAGTTCCCAAATCCAGACGCACCATAAAGTGACGATGCGGCCATAGACATTTGTAAAAAATCACGACGTGATAGCATTTTAATCTATTCCATAAAAATATACATATGCAATTTTTTGCATAAGTTAAGTAATAAAAATCCTCGCACCTTTCGATGCGAGGACTAAAAAACTTAGTTCCGAACCGAAGGGGTCTCGACGGATAGTCCGTTTGCCCGAGAAGCTACATAAAGTTCAAGTGCTTTAAATTCGTCACTACCCTCTTTGAAGGGTGTGGCTCTTATATTTTTCATGCAACCTTTGAAACGTCCATGAATAGTATTTAATTTAGCATTCTTTAAACGATAGGTCGGAAAGCCATTTATTTGTCCTTGTGACAAGTGATCGGCACGGATCATGTTTCCGTAATTGTCTTCATGACAACTCGAACAAGCCATATCCAACTGACCCACCCTCTGATAATATAACTCCTTCCCTTTTTCCCAAAAGGAAGCCGCTGGTCCGTCTATCGCAACGTTTAGAGCCATTCCGCGGGACTGAAGACCAATTAGACCTAGCATTGCAGACATCTGTCCACCCGACCATTTCCATTTTTCAGCTCCCATTCGCTCAGTTCTGCAATTATTTATCAATTCTGGAATAGTTTCCAGTTCACCAGCTGAATTTACCCGAGGCATACTAGCACGCAAACCTGAAAAAACTTCAGCGGACTCATGACACGAAGAGCAAGCCTTACCAGCGGAACCTTCTACCATCTCAAACTGATCTAATGCCTGATCTATAAAAACGAATGAAGGGTTTTCAAAATCGTCCATTTGAAGGGCTTGCGTCTCATCTCTTCTATAAGTCCAGCCAGAGAATATTTCATCTACATTTTCAAGATGCGCTGGAGCTGCAATTTTTGTCACAAAGACTTCGCCTTCAACCGATAAAGTCGAGTCTTCGCCTGCAGTCACAACACTAGCCACCGCTGCGATACTGAACGCCAGTGGTAAAAGCGACGTGATTTTCATTTTCTTTTCCTCCCAAAAAAGTTGTTTTCAGTCTAGGCAAAAACGAATTGCTCTAAGCTATTTTTATTGACTTTTTCTTCTCGTAAACTGATCCGTCGTCGTCATACCATGTGAATGTAAACTCACCTGCTTCGGGCACAGTAGCTTCAAATTGAAAATATGGATTTACTGAAATCGCTGGCTCCATATTAACATCCACTATGCTATTTCCATTAAACGCGCAGGTAAATCTATTTATTATTGAGCGGGGAATAACGTTGCCATCGCCATCTTTACGACGACCCGTTTCCATTTTGTGACTGATCAAAGTTTTTATTGTTATTGTCTCCCCTGCAGCTGCAGTTTTGGGGACCTTTACGCGCGGTTTTACACCTTTTGCCATTTTTTATCTCCCTTTTACCTAGCCGCCGCAGCCGCCAATTGTGACTTTTACAGTCTGGTGAGCGGCTGAGAAAGAACCATCAGCCATTTCAGCAACAGCGATAACGTCTTGTGTTCCAGCCAAACGGATACGGGTCGAACAGCTCTGAGCACCTGATCCCGATCCAAAATTAAATTTAGCAACACCAGGTGTTGGATTACCTGCCGCCAGCACCGTAATGGCAACTGCTCCAGGAGCATCAACTGAAATGGGAACAGTATTCCCATTTTCTGCAATCTCTGGGGCTGTCAAATTTATACCATCGCCTGATGCCTCCGCACCACCCGTGATACCTGAAATAAGATCAGACGTAGACGCCAGTAATTTTAACGGCAGTACAGTAGCCACTAATGCTGCTCCGCTCACTGCCAGTGTTTCACGTCGTGTGAACTTCATAACAATCTCCTAATTAACATACAAAAATGCTTTCGCTATTCTTTTAAAGTCATAACATAAGCCAGAAGATCTTCGACCTCCTGAGCAGACAAGATGGTTTTTCCATCAAATTTTTTCAAAATTCGATTATATCCGCTGTCCCTATAAAATGCTGGCATTATAGTACCCTCAAACATATTTTTTGAGTTTACCAATATACCTCGAAGTTCAGCAGCCTCCCATCTGTCCGCAACTCCGTCTAGTTCTGGACCGACTTCGCCATGAAAAGTTTGTTCTGCCATATCACTATTTACGTGGCATGCTAGACAATTACCTTTTTTTCGGTTCATAAAGATTTTTCTTCCACTTGCTGCATCACCTGCAACACTTGTGAGAGAGAGCTCTATCCCACCGTTTTCTCCAAACTTTATATTTCCAGGCGCGGTTGTTTCGGCAAACGAAGCGCTACCAAGCGCGACTACGGCTGCCAATGTAATTTTTGTTAGCCTCATAGTTCCTCCCATAGTAGTCAAGATTAGGAATCTTGACGTCCTAATGTATACCGTAGGCCACAAAAATTGTATAAATCAAGAATAAATTCAAAAAACCGAATAAACAAATCAACTAGTTTGACTTCGCAGCTTTGCGTTCATTAAATCTGCGGGCGTGGTAGCGTTGAAAATCCTCGCCATTATCCAAAAGATAACGCTCTTCTTTTACCCATGTTAACATATCAATTGTCGTCGCTGCTGACCAGGCGCCTGGCATAAAAGAAACGGCTGCTTGCGTAGCTGTTAAACCCTCTCCAACTTCTTGAGGTAAATATAAAACTGTTGGTGTAAAAAGAATACTCCACTTTCTAGCCATTGCTTTTTCCGACAGTATTTCGCCATCAAAATCAGTTACTTCTAAATCACCATGCAGATTAAGCTGAACAACAAAGAAATTTTCATCAATGTAATTTGATACTTTTTCTCTAGAATAAACATCTTTATGCATTTTTGAACAATAAACGCATCCACGCTGTTCGAACATTAAAACTAATCTTTTACCTTCTAAATTTGCTTCATCTAGATCTTCTCTCAAATCCTTAAAAGTATCACGCATCCAAGATTGCTTATGGAGTCCATCATCTCCAATCTGGGCGGCAAATGCACTTACTGGTGCAACAAAATAAATAAAACTAAGAATGATTACAGTTTTCAACAACTTCATGTTTTGCTCCAAATATTAATAAAATGATTACTTTAGATTATCCTGTTCTAAAAAATTAATTAACCCAGTTACTCACTTCCAACATCCAAAAGGCTATTGAATTGACTGAATTCGAAAATAACAAAAATGCAAAAGTTATGAGTAACAAACCCATTGCTTTTTCAACTTTACTTAAATGAGCTCGAAAACGTGAAATAAAATGCAGGAAAGGTTTGATAAATGCTGCAGCCAGCACGAAGGGCAATGTTAGACCTACACCGAAAACCAGTAGAAGTGCCACACCCCTAAGGGCTGTCTCTTCAAAAGACGCTGTAAATAAAACTGCTGCCAGAACTCCTCCAACACATGGAGTCCATCCTGCGGCAAATGCCAAGCCCACAACGTAGGAGCTAAAAATAGACATATTTGATGTATCACCTGCCTGAAGATTAAACTGCCTATTTAAAATCCCAATACGAACAACGCCCAGAAAATGCAGACCAATAACCAAAATTATCCCAGATGCTAAATAGCGAAATTCAGTAATGTAAGACTGAAAAAACTTAGATACAGAGAAGGCGGCTGCGCCGAGTAATACAAAAACACTTATAATTCCCAATGAAAAAGCTATCGAGGAAATAATAGCTCGAAATCGGATATCATCGGGAAGTTTCCCTTCTTCATTGAATGAAGCCATGCCAACACCCGCCATATAACTCAAATAAAAGGGAACAATAGGTAGAATGCATGGCGAGAAAAATACTAGAATTCCCCCCAAAAACGCCCCTAAAATTGACACATCCAGCATGAACGAATCCTTGCAAACTTACATATTCAATTTATGTGATATATTGGTGAATTCGTCAATTGGGGTTAAAATGCAGCAGATAGGAAAAATAGTCCTTTTAATTTCTGCTATGCCTATTCTTGCTGCAAAAGTGATGGCGGCAGAGCTACTGATGGTTGAGCAGCAAGGCTGCTACTACTGTTTGGAGTGGAAAGATCAATTAGGGCATATTTACTCAAAAACCCCAGAGGGGAAGTTTGCACCATTAAAGACTATTGATATCACCGACATTGATAAAATTAGCGGGTTACAACGCGACGTTATATTCACGCCCACATTTGTCTTAATGGAAAACAATAAAGAATTGGGCCGGCTAGAAGGATATTCTAGCGAAGACTTTTTCTGGGAATTATTGGAAGTGATCCTTGAAAAGGAAACTGAGTATACTGCTCCAACAGAAATAAAAACAATTGATTAGAAGAAATTTAAATAAAAAGCGAAAAATTTATGCCACTGCCAATCATTACTAAAGATACTAATCCAAGCGAATTAAACGCAGTAGTTGACAAAGCAAGATCAGCATCCAACTTTTTAAAGGCTATAAGCCATGAAGGTCGCCTAATGATCCTTTGTCATCTTGTGTCTGGAGAAAAATCAGTAACTGAACTTGAAGATCTAATTTCGGCTCGGCAGGCTGCGGTGTCACAACAATTGTCAAGACTAAGACTAGAAGGTCTAGTTATTCCAAGGCGAGACGGCAAAACAATATATTATCGTCTAGCTGACGATAAGCCTAAAAGAGTTTTAGAAGTTGTTTACGATTTATTTTGCCACGATAACTGAATTTTACTGATATTCCGCTAAGCGCGCGACGTACCTTGCAAGGGTATCAATTTCTAAATTTATAGGATCCCCTACCTGGGTCTTATTCCATGACGTAACTTTTTTAGTATGTGGAACCAAATTTATTCCAAATGCGTTTTCTTTGACCTCATTAACAGTCAAAGAAGTTCCATTTAAGGCTACAGAACCTTTTGGAGCGATAAAACGAGCTAATTCCATTGGCGCTTCAAACGTGAACCTAGTGCTGTCGCCTTCATCTACAATAGATGAAACTGTTGCAATTCCATCTACATGACCAGAAACAATATGCCCACCAAGTTCGTCTCCAACTTTTAGTGAGCGTTCTAAATTAACCTTATAGTTAATTTCCCACAAACCAGATCCGATTATTGTCTTAGAGACCGTCTCTGCACTGATCTCAACATCAAACCAGTTGTCTCCAAAATCAACTGCAGTAAGGCAAATTCCATCACAAGCTATTGATGCACCAAACGCAATTCCTTTTGCATCATAATTTGTTTTTATTCGTGCGCGAAGGTCACCCCGCTTTTCCAGTTCTATAATCTCACCAACATCGGTAATTATTCCTGTAAACATTCGAGATTAAGCTCCAAACATTATTTATAACCTTTTGTTAAGTTAACCTATAAAAGTTTCCAGCAAAAGTGTGTCAGGTAAGAAATTATCTAATTTTGGATATATTTGCTGGTTGGACGCCAAATATTTAAAACCTCAGCACCAAAAGATAGTGTTTGATTCAGTCGCCAACGTTTTGCCTCACCCAACGAATAAATCCCTAAATCCCCAATACTGGACAATCCATCAGCGCCAATAGCCAAACCTCCATGAAAAGTGACTATTTCATCGACTAGCTCTGATCGCATAAGCGAAGCTGCAAGTTTGCCACCTCCTTCGCAAAGTAATCTCGTTATCCCTTTATCTGATATTTTTTGCATAATATCTTTCATCGAAATACCAAAATTATCAACTTGGCATTCAAACAATTGAGCTCCTAAATCTAACCATTTACTCTTACGCTCGTCAGATGCTTCGTTTGAATGAAATATCCAAACTGGCTGTTCATAAATTGTTTTGGTCAAATTACTTTTTACTGGAATTTCCAAATTAGAGCTCACCACGATCCTATATGGTTGTATACAAGTTCCCAAATCCCGTACATTCAAGCTAGGATCATCGGATATCACGGTTCCACTACCCACCATTATAGCGTCGTGTTTTCGTCTCATATTATGAACAAAATGACGAGCAGAAGAGCCAGTTATCCACTTACTATCACCTTTACTAGTGGCAATTTTTCCATCGATGCTTGTGGCTAATTTAAGAGTAATCCATGGTCGGCAGTCACTCTGAGACGAAAAAAAACCAGCATGATCCAAAGATGCCTGCTCGGCTAGCACACCAACTTTAACTTCTATCCCGGCAGCCTCAAGAATGGATATTCCTTTACCATTTACCCTTTTATCGGGATCAATGGTCGCAATAACGGCGCGCTTAACACCCGCTTCAACTAGGGCTTGTGCACATGGGGGAGTTTTTCCCTCATGCGAGCATGGTTCTAGTGTTATGTAAGCGGTAGATCCGTTAGCTACCGATCCAGCCTGTTTTAGTGCCTGGGTTTCAGCATGAGGCCTTCCACCAGGAGCCGTGTAACCTCTACCAACAATTACATCATTTTTTACAAGAACACATCCAACACTTGGGTTTGGCGAAGTCTGACCTAAATTACGGCGCCCAAGGGAAATCGCTAATGCCATGTAGCGTTCGTCTGACACTAATTCTAGGCTTTATCTTCAGTATCCGGTGGTCTCAGTTCGGATACAAACTTATCAAAATCATCAGCTGCCTGAAAATTTTTGTAAACACTCGCAAATCGAACATAGGCTACGGTATCAATTCTTGCCAAAGCTTCCATAACAATTTCACCAATTTTATTCGAATTTATGTCAGTTTCGCCTAAACTTTCAAGGCGACGAACAATACCAGAAATCATCTGTTCCATTCTCTCATGCTCAACAGGCCTTTTTTGTAGAGCTATACGAATAGACCTTTCCAGTTTATCTCTATCAAAATCTTCACGCTTACCATTTGATTTTATTACCACTAGATCTCTTAGTTGAACGCGTTCATATGTTGTGAAACGACCGCCACAAGCGACACAAAATCTGCGCCGTCTTATAGAGACATGATCTTCTGCGGGTCTTGAATCTTTCACCTGCGTATCAATATTACCACAAAACGGACAACGCATTACTACACCTCTTGTTGTAATCTCTCTGTATGGATCTTGCGCACACTTATCCACAGTTAGAATAAAAAATAAACAACAAATTGTGTGGTATTATTTTTTTTCGCCTACATAAAGTACATTAGGCTAATAAAAGAGATGCTACTATTTCCCTTTTTCGTGGACTTACCCGGTGCTCAACAAGATAGATACCCTGCCAAGTACCGAGCATCATTTGACCATTTTTTACGGGGATCGATAATGTAGTGGGCAGCAATCCAGATTTGATATGAGCAGGCATATCGTCAGGCCCTTCATAAGTATGGGTTAAGTAAGACATTTCTGGAGATGAACTGGGGGGAACTAATCTCTCAAGATATTGAATAAAGTCAAATTTTACCTCTGGATCAGCATTTTCCTGAATTAAAAGACTGGCTGAAGTATGCTTAACCAAAAGCGTCAAAAGCCCATCGCCTTCGACCCATTTTTCTATTTGGCTTGTGAGCTCATAAAGGCCAGGGCCATTTGTTGACACAAAAAAAGATTTTGTTTCCATATTCAATAAAATTCAAAAAGCATTTCTGGATAAAATGAATAATTTTATTGATCAAGGAAACTGCGCAATTTCCTACTCCTGCTAGGATGCTTTAACTTCCTTAAAGCCTTAGCTTCAATTTGCCTAATTCTTTCCCTAGTAACACTAAATTGTTGCCCCACCTCTTCAAGAGTATGATCGGTATTCATCCCAATACCAAATCGCATTCTTAGAACTCGCTCTTCTCTAGGAGTTAACGAAGAAAGAACGCGGGTAGTCGTTTCTTTGAGGTTTTCTTGAATAGCACTGTCCAGTGGTAGCACAGCATTTTTATCTTCTATGAAGTCACCCAATTGTGAGTCTTCTTCATCTCCAATCGGAGTCTCTAAAGAAATTGGTTCCTTGGCGATTTTCATAACCTTACGAACTTTTTCAAGAGGCATTTGTAATTTGGCTGCCAACTCTTCTGGGGTCGGTTCTCTTCCAATTTCATGAAGCATCTGTCTACCAGTACGCACCAGTTTATTTATTGTTTCGATCATATGTACTGGAATTCTGATAGTCCTGGCTTGATCTGCTATCGAACGCGTAATAGCCTGACGTATCCACCAAGTCGCATAAGTCGAAAACTTATACCCACGGCGATATTCAAATTTATCCACCGCTTTCATGAGCCCAATATTACCTTCCTGGATCAAATCTAGAAACTGCAACCCTCGATTAGTATACTTTTTAGCTATTGAAATCACTAATCTCAAATTCGCTTCAACCATTTCTTTTTTTGCTTGTCGGGCCTCTTTCTCGCCCTTTTGCACTTGGGAAACAATTCGTCTGAATTCAGAGATGTCTAGCCCAACATATTGCCCAACTTGCGCCATATCAGATCTCAAGTCTTCGGCTTTTTCTCGTGATTTCTCGATAAACATTTGCCAACCACGGCCGGTTTTTTCTGCCATGCGGTCAAGCCAATTAGGATCTAGCTCATATCCCCGATACTCATCGATAAAATCTCTGCGATTGATACGCGCTTGGTCAGCTAATTTAACAATTGATCCATCAATCTGCATTATTCGTCTATTTATACCGTATAACTGATCTATTAGTGCTTCAATCCTATTGTTGTGAAGATGCAGCTCATTGACTAATTCAACAATTTCTGACCGCAAAGATTGATAATGTTTTTCTTGAGATTCAGAAAAATCACTTCCATCGTTTAATGTTGCAGATATTCTATCATCCTGCATTTCAGATAACTGTGAATAATCAGCCGCGATGCGATCCAAAATTTCCAAAACACGCGGCTTTAATTCTGCTTCCATTGCTGCCAGTGACATATTCGATTGATCGTCTTCCTCATCATCATCATCGTCGTTGATAATCGGATTGCCATCAGCATCTAACTCTTCTCCAGCTTGTTTTACTGGAGCACCATTAACATTGGATGTTTTTATGACCTTCTGCTCATCCACCTCTTCGCCCATTTGATTTCCAAATGTTGCCTCAAGATCGATGACATCTCTGAGCAAAATATCTTCGTTTAATAATTCATCTCGCCAGATTGTGATGGCTTGAAATGTAAGTGGGCTTTCACACAAACCCAAAATCATTGTATTTCGACCGGCTTCAATTCGCTTTGCAATTGCGATTTCGCCTTCTCTGCTGAGCAACTCAACGGAACCCATTTCCCGAAGATACATGCGAACTGGATCATCCGTTCTATCTAATTTTTCCGTATCCCCCCCAGAAACGGCAACATCTTTAGTTTGGTTGACTGCAACCAAATCGGTAACGCGCCCCTCTTCTTCCTCAACATCTTCGTCTTCGATTATATTAATGCCCATCTCTGACAACATAGACATGACATCCTCAATCTGTTCCGAAGAGACCTGATCTGGGGGCAAAACATTATTCAGTTGATCATAAGTTATATAACCGCGCTCTCTTGCCTCAGCGATCATCTTCTTAACCGCAGCCTGGCTCATGTCTAAAGACAAGTCAGCATCTTGTTCATCAGTTTTTCGATCTTCAGTATCTTTTGCAGCCATAGTTAGCTCCTGCGGCATATCGGGTGATTCGTGTTCCCGAATCAATAACGTGATCTTTTGATTCGCACACCCATATAACTTAATAATTTCGTTTAATTTTCATGATTTTTAGATTTATTAAAGGTATCTTGGGAAATTTCTTCCAAAAGTGCGTCAAACTGACTTTTTTCTTCTTTATCTAATTTCACTCCATTAGGGGCAGTTTCAAAATTCGTCAGGTCATCTTTTCCAGATTTTTTAGTGCTGAATTTTGCTTGAGTTGCCTGGCCAAGCCGCCAAAATGCCGTTTCATCTAGCTCCTCATCTGAAGAGTTTACAACCTCTTCAAGCTCAGCTTCTAAACCTCTCTGAATTTCTAATTTGTTTATCTCGTCGGATAAAATCACTTCAGCTTGTTCAGGATCATTCTTAGCCCCGAGACAGGGTATAATATTTACGTGGCTTTGTTTAAAAAGTTTCCCAAGAACTTTATCACCAAATTTATTTTCTAAATTTTCTGTAATTTCTTCGCTTACTAAGTGTCCCATATTTACAATTTCGTCCAAAAATAAAATATGGTCTTTCGAGTTCCAGCCCATAGTGGTCAATTTTTCTCTATTAGGCTCAATTAAACTTGGGTATTTTATCAAAATGGCAAGGATGACAGTTTCTTTTAAAGAAATAAAATTTTTCTTATCTGAATTTGCGATAAAAGAACCTTTTACAGCGTTGCCTGTAGTCACGTTATTTTGGAAACCTGAAGATTTTCTTCCAGACTTTTTGATAAATGCACCCCACTTTAGGTCTTTAAAATATTGCTGATAATGGTATTTTAGCTGTTTATCCCGAACATTTAGTAATGCTTGATCTAATTTTTTATCAAGAGCCGCCCTTGCCTCTGGGTTATCAAAAGAAAGACCTTCTGTTTCTCTTCTCCACAGCAGGTCGCCTAATGAAATTGCCTCATCAATTAAATTTTGCATAGCATCACTGCCACGCTCTTTAATTAGATCATCAGGATCATATCCTTCAGGCATCAGCACAAATTTAATTGATTTTCCCGTTTCAATTAATGGAAGGGCAACATCAATCAATCGATAAGCAGCATTGATGCCTGCTCTATCTCCATCAAGAGCAATCACTGGGTTAGGGCTTATTCGCCAGATCAGTGCTAACTGATCTTTTGTTATAGCTGTACCCAACGGAGCAACGGAAGCTTTAAAATTTGCCTGTGAAAGCGCAATAACATCCATGTAGCCTTCCGCAACAATCAATGATGACCGTGTGTTCAGGGCAGATCTAGCGGTGCTAAAGTTATAAAGACTTCTGCCTTTATCAAACAATTTGGTTTCAGGAGAATTAAGATACTTGGCGCGAGCGTTTTTTGACATTGCTCTGCCGCCAAATGCTATACACCGACCTCGAGAGTCCCGAATTGGATACATTATCCGATCTCTGAACCTATCATATACTGGGCCACCATCATCAGGACGCAGACACATTCCTGTGTCAATTATGTGTTGTTCTGGAATTTTTTTATCCGTGAGATAATCGAACAGATCGGTCCTACTATTAGGTGCAAATCCAATTTCAAAATCATCTATAATTGCTGAAGTCAATTTTCGACTATTGATATAATCAAGAGCTTTTACACCTTGTGTTGACCTTAATAAGCGTCGATAGAAATTCACTGATACTTCCATAATTTCAAAAAGTTCATCTCTATAGCTAGATTTTTCTTTTGCTTGTGGATCTTGCTCAGGAATTTGAAGACCGGCCTCTCTAGCCAATATTTCAACAGCCTCTATAAAATTTACGTTCTCAGTTTCCTTCACAAAAGATATTGCATCTCCTTTTGCATGACAGCCAAAGCAATAATAAAAACCTTTTTGATCATCCACATGAAATGAAGCAGTTTTTTCTTGATGAAAAGGACAAGGAGCCCACATATCACCCTTGTTTTGGTTCGATTTTTTCAAGTCCCATGTCACTTTACGACCAACGACTTGGGTTACACTTACTCGTGAACGCAATTCTTCTAGAAAACCAGGTGGCAAACTCATAATGTAAATATCGGTTCAGATTTACTTAGAGTCCAGCGTATATTGATTTTTTTAACAAGTTAATGTTCTTCTAATCACGCGCAGCCACTGTTGAAATTGCTTGGGTCAATTCATGGCAAAGTGTTTTTGCCATTGAGCGAAACCCATACACATCAATCGTATTCGGTCCGATCCGATGAAGCGTAACATTTATATGTAGAAGGCCAGTACGAACAACGTCACCACTTTTAAATGTTTTAAATCTTACATCAACAGGACTTAAGCGCATGAGAGTATCTTCTACTAAATCGCCGCTCATCCGCAAAACAACCCAAGCATCACTTTGATCTGTCAAAATACCGAACTCAGTTAGTTTCTTATCGGGCTTTGGACCTACTAAAAGAGCGTGCTGGCCGAACCACAAAGCTCTTGCGCCATCTCGGCCAGTTGCACGTCCTTTGTTAGGAAGAGCCATTCCATGCGATTTTTTTAACTGTTCAGATAACTTATTTGACTTTCCTATGTTCGCAGAAATTGAGGTAAGAGTTAACATATCATTTTCTATAATTTCAGTGTTTGAAACTTTAATAGGCGTCAGCCCATAAGCAGCTGATTTAGGTAATAATTTAATCACGAAGCCTATCTCCTTTTGGATCAAAGGAAACAGTATTTATAATCTCACAATCAGTCTCAACACCTCTAAGGTGATCCACCATCTTTATTCGATCACCTAATCTAACTTGCCCATTCTTTAAGAACCCTAAACCTATAAAATGCCCAAAAGTTGGCGAGAACCCAACTGATGTTACATAACCCTTATCATTTTGCCGTAATGGTTCATCATTAAGATCGAAAAGATGAGCGCCAGCAACAATTTGTTTAATTGGTCCCACAGGCTTAAGCGCGATAAGTTGCTCTCTTTCGCTATCAAGCAAACCTGGCCGAGCAGCCGAAGTCTTTCCAATGCAGTCCTTTTTTTCAGAAACCATTCGCTGCATACCCAAATCAAAAGCAGTCACTCTTCCATGAATTTCAGCATGCGTTATAAACCCTTTTTCTAATCGAAGAACATTGAGAGCTTCCATTCCATATGGTCCACCGCCCATTTCCTCAGCACGTGAGACTAATAATCGAAAAAGACTTTCACCATACCTAGACGGTATAGCGATCTCATAGGCATGTTCTCCACTGAAAGAGATCCTAAATAAGCGACCCAATTCTCCTAAAACACCAACAGACGCACATGACATGTAGGGAAAAGTTTCTGAAGTAATTGGCTGATCCAGCACAGCATTAATCAATTCTTGGGATTTTGGCCCAGCTATTGAAAATTGCGCCCACTGCTCAGTAACTGAAATAAAACTTAAATCCCACTCAGGATGAAGGCATTGATGAACAAAGTCTAAATGACGCATTACTTGTCCTGCTGCAGCTGTAGTAGTGGTCATAATGTAGTGGTTCTCAGTCAAACGTGCTGTCGTTCCATCATCCATCACGTGTCCATCTTCTCGAAGCATTAAGCCATATCGGACCTTACCAACTTTGAGAGTGCTAAACATATTTGTATATACAAAGTCTAACATTCTATGAGCATCAGGTCCCTGTATGTCTATTTTCCCCAACGTTGAAACATCACAGACACCTACATTCGTGCGAACCATTTCGACTTCGCGGTCGCATGATTGACGCCAATTGGTTTCACCAAAATCTGGAAAATAACTTGGTCGATACCAAAGGCCCGATTCAACCATAGGAGCGCCACGATCAATAGAGGCTATGTGCGATGTTGTGCAACGCTGCGGAGCAAAGCCTATTCCTTGAGCATTTTTTCCCATAGAGGCGATTGAAACAGGCACAAAAGGAGGACGGAACGTAGTTGTGCCAGTTTCGGGAATGCCTCGACCTGTTGCATCTGCCAAGATTGCCAAAGAAGCAACATTTGAATTCTTACCCTGATCAATTGCCATCCCTTGGGTTGTATAGCGCTTCATATGTTCAACTGATTTGAAGTTTTCTTGAACAGATTGCTGTATATCTTTAACCGTGACATCATTTTGGTAATCAAGCCAAGCCCTGCCTTTTCCTTCTACAGACCACTTAGGCGAAATCTCATATTTTGTTATTTCTACTTTTGGTAATTTTTTCTTTTTTGGAGTTTTTCCAAAAGCTTTTAATATAAGGTTAACTTCTTTTTCTGCTGATCCTAAACACATTTGGGTATCCATAAAACCATTAGCCGCCCCAACAACTACCATATTCGGAATTGCTCCAATTTCTGGGACAAAGCTTAGAATCTTTTCATCCCAAGTTGGTCGGCCATTCATATGACAAGTTAAATGCACAGCTGGATTCCACCCCCCAGACACAGCTAAACAGTCAGCTTCTATTCTACTCTCTGCGTTGTTTTTTTTCACAACAATAGATTTGAGCCCATAACGCCCATAAGTATTTGAAACCTCAGCTCCATTGTAAAAAGGAACATCTAAATCAGTTTGACTATCTTCACGAGTATCAATGATCGCAGCGACATCTATACCACTTTCCAATAAGTCCTTGGCAGTATTGTGAGCTGTATTATTGTTGCAGAATAACGCTACAGATTGACCCGGCGAAACTCCAAAGCGGTTAAGATACGTCCTGACTGCTCCAGCAGCCATAATTCCGGGACGATCATTATTAGGAAACGCTATAGCTCTTTCAATCGCTCCCGCTGCTAGAATACTATGCTTCGCAACAATCCTCCAAAAACACTCAAGTGGTCTATCGCCTCCTCTATCTGAAAGATGATGTCCCACCCGCTCAACCGCAGCAAAAGTTCCTTGATCATAAACGCCTGTCACGGTGGTTCGCGAAAATAAGCGTACGTTGTCTAGTTTACTTAAGTTTTTTATGGTTTCAGCCGCCCAAGTACTGCCAGGCATACCATCAACTTCTTCTGTTTCACTATTTAGGCGCCCACCAAAAATAGGCTCTTGTTCTGCGAGAATAACTTCTAGCCCAGCCTCAGCAGCAATTTTGGCAGCCATCAATCCTGACGGTCCTCCTCCTATAACCAGCAAATCACAGAAAGCGTAAGCTTTTTCATAGGTGTCTGAGTTATGTAATCCGCTTAACGCTCCTAAACCTGCAGCGCGTCGAATAAACGGTTCATATACTTTTTCCCAGAAACTTTTTGGCCACATAAAAGTTTTATAATAAAATCCTGCACCTAAAAATTGTGAAAATAAATCGTTAACAGATAAAATATCAAAATGCAGATTAGGCCAATTATTTTGGCTTTTCGTAATTAAACCTTCAAAAATTTCCTGAGTTGTTGCTCTAACATTTGGATCTTGAAATGCACCCTGTCCGACAGTAACAAGAGCATTTGGCTCTTCGCTACCAGCAGTTAAAACACCCCTAGGTCTATGATATTTAAATGAACGGCCAAATAATTTTTTACCTGACGCTAAAAGTGCTGAAGCAACCGTATCTCCCTCGAAGCCTTCAAAATTCTGTCCATCGAATTTAAAATTTACAATCTTTTCACGATTTATCAGACCTTTTCCTGAAACCCTCACGACAAATCACCTTTTAAATCAGAAGCCAGTTCTGCAGCCTCAACCTCATGAGTTACAGTATTGCGGGTTACTACCAACCAAGAATTACATCCACTTTCATGGTACCACAAATCTCTCGTCACTCCTGCTGGATTTTCGCGATTATGTAGATAATCGTTCCATATACTTTCTGAGGCGTCGGGTGACGGTCGATTCACTATTTTTGCATCCCCAACATAATAAAATTCTCGCCTATCTCTTTCTCCACATACAGGGCAAGGGATTCTCATAACATGCTTCCTCTAATGAAGATTGTGTTGAGAGCCGGTGCCCTCTTCATCAATCAAACCATAACCCGTTTTAAATCTATCCAAACGAAATCCACTTGCTACTTCATGATGTCGATCAGTTGCAATTAAATGCGCAAAGCAAGTACCTGAAGCAGGAACTGCTTTAAATCCGCCATAACACCAGCCACAATCGATATATAATCCATCTATATCTGTCTTATCGATTATTGGAGAACCATCTGGCGTCATATCCATAATCCCCCCCCAAGATCGCAAAACACGAGCTTTTCCAATCATTGGCATTAAGGTCATGCCTGCTTCCATAACATGTTCTTTCATTGGTAAGTTTCCTCGCTGAGCATACGAAGAATAAAAATCCAGATCACCGCCGAATATTAATCCACCTTTATCTGATTGACTGATATAAAAATGGCCCATCCCAAAACTTACAACGTGATCAATACATGGCTTTAAACCTTCAGTAACAAAGGCCTGCAAAATATGGCTTTCTATTGGTAATCTCATTCCAGCCATAGCTGCTAATTGCCCGGATCGACCCGCAACCACGATACCGACCTTTTTTGCATTAATGCTGCCACGAGTTGTTTGCACTCCAGTGACGCAACCTTGTTTGATATCTATACCTGTTACCTCACAGTTTTGAATCAAATCTACACCACGGGTATCCGCACCACGAGCATAGCCCCAGGCCACGGCATCATGCCTGGCAGAACCTCCCCTGGGATGATATAAACCACCGTAAATAGGAAAGCGTGTTTGCTCAAAGTCTAGGTACGGTAATAAATCGCGAACACCTTCTTTATCTAACAAAATAGCATCATCACCTTGATTTATCATTGCGTTTCCACGCCTTGCAAAAGCATCTCTCTGCCCATCGGAATGAAATAAATTTATCAATCCTCTTTGAGAATGCATGACGTTGTAATTCAAATCATGTTCCAGGCCTTCCCAGAGTTTTAGAGAGTGAGAATAAAATTCCGAATTGCCCGGCAAAAAGTAATTCGCTCTTACTATCGTTGTATTTCGTCCAACGTTACCTCCACCAAGATAACCTTTTTCCAGAACAGCGATATTTTTTAAACCGTGATTTTTTGCCAAGTAATATGCCGTAGATAGACCGTGCCCACCGCCACCAATTATTAAAATATCATACTCTTTTTTTGGCTCTGGATCTCGCCAATGGTTCGTCCAACCTTTATTTCCAGTCAAACCCTCTTTTAATATTTTTAATCCAGAAAACCGCATATTCAACTCCGGTGCCAACGAACCTTAGTTGATCAATTTAATTAAATAAAATCAAGCCTAACAAGCGACAAAAATACCAATCTTTTCGACCAAATTTTTAATATAAGGCAAACTGTGATATAATTCTCGCTTAGGAACAAAACGACTAAAACCTTATGGGCTTTTACTTAGACAAATATCTGCTACTACAAGTAAGATGAGCAGTAATCCTTCGTTAAGTAGACCTGACCAAGCAAAAGTATCTTTCAAAAGTGAAAGAAGCTCGAAACAGCCAAACATCGGGATGGTTTCTTTAGGATGCCCAAAGGCACTCGTTGATAGTGAAAGAATTCTTACCAGGCTCCGCGCGGAAGGATATGGTATCTCACCTGCCTATAAAGGAGCCGACGCTGTCATAGTAAATACTTGTGGTTTTTTAGACAGTGCAAAAGCTGAAAGTTTAGAGGCAATTGGTGAGGCAATTGATGAGAATGGGCGAGTTATTGTTACGGGGTGTTTGGGCGCTGATCCTGAATTTATAACCGGAGCGCATCCTCGTGTTCTTGCTGTAACTGGGCCACACCAATATGAAAACGTTTTGGACGCAGTTCATCAGATAGTGCCACCAAAACCTGATCCCTTTATAGATTTACTCCCTGAAACTGGAATTAAATTAACTCCTCGACACTTTAGTTATTTAAAGATTTCAGAAGGCTGCAATCATAAATGCAAGTTTTGCATAATTCCACAAATGAGAGGGCGGTTACAATCAAGACCAGCACACGCAATAATTCGCGAAGCCACAAAATTAGTTGAAAATGGAGTGAAAGAACTTCTTGTAATATCGCAGGACACAAGTGCCTTTGGGCTTGATCTCAAATATTCAAATGAAAATGGCCATAGATCTCATATTAAAGATTTGGCTAGTGACTTAGGGCAACTTGGAGCTTGGGTACGTCTACATTACGTTTATCCATACCCACATGTGCGTGAGCTAATCCCTCTGATGGCAGATGGATTAATACTTCCTTATCTTGACATTCCTTTCCAACATGCGCATCCGGCAGTTTTAAAACGAATGGCAAGGCCTGCTGCTTCGGTAAAAACTTTAGATGAAATAAAGAAATGGCGCTCAATCTGCCCAGAAATCACACTGAGATCGACATTTATTGTAGGTTATCCAGGCGAAACTGAGGATGAATTTAATACGCTTATAGATTGGCTGGATGAAGCTCAAATAGACCGTGTTGGATGTTTTAAATATGAAGATGTTGAAGGGGCTAGGTCTAATTCTCTATCGAACCAAATACCCGAGGATGTTAAACAACATCGTTGGGAAGTTTTTATGGAAAAAGCAGGGGAGATATCCGCTAAAAAACTAGCCAAAAAAATTGGTGAAGAAGTTGACGTCATTGTCGATGAAATAGATGAAGAAGGCGCGATCTGCAGAACGAAAGCTGATGCACCAGAAATTGATGGGAACCTTTTCATTGAAAGCAATTTTGCAAAAATAAATGTTGGTGACATTTTAAAGGTCAATGTGACGTCAGCCGGTGACTATGACCTATGGGGAACTATTTCAAAAAATCAAAAACCTTAGCATTTTGAAAATCAAATTTAAGAACTTGCTATCTGATTGTCTAAATCTATCTATCATTTATGACGACAAGAGTTTTATTTAATGAAGACTGCCCAATTTGTAATGCAGAAATCTGTCACTATAGAAAATATGCAGAAACAAATGGTATTGAACTTCATTTTGATGAATTAGGTGAGACAGATCTTTCACTTTATGGCGTGAGTAAAGATCAGGGTGCCAAACGCTTACATGTAATCTCAGATGGAAAAGTTATCCATGGCTTACCAGCCTTTCAAAAGCTTTGGACACAAATGCCGAGATATAAATTTCTAGCCATTGTGACCAGTTTTCCTATAATTAGAGAAATATCCGGGCTGATTTATGACAAAATACTGGCACCAATTCTTTATAAATCTCATTTAAAGCGGATAGAGAAAAGATCTGAACGAACGTAGATTTAAATTAAAGAGCTAAGACCAAAAAATAGGTCAATGTATTTACTCAGATAGGTTAGAACCAAAAATTGCTCCAGGATTCAATATACCATTTGGATCCATAACCGTTTTAATTGATTTATTTAGTTTGAGTTTAATTGGATCAGAGTATTTTACTAAATCATTAATCTTTAATCGCCCAATTCCATGTTCCGCACTAACGGAACCTCCATGCAAATGAACCAAGTCATGGATGGCAGTCTTAATAGTCGGTCTTACATGGTTATAATCTTCTCGTCTTTCCCCTTTATTAGGAAAAATATTAAAGTGAAGGTTTCCATCTCCTAAATGCCCAAAACAGTTTATTCTAAATTTACCAATTTTCGAAATTTCAAGCCAAGCTTCTTCTATAAAACTACTTATCTCGGATAAGGGCAAAGAAATATCGTGGCTTGATACCGATCCAATTCTTCGATTTGCTTCAGGAATATTTTCACGTAGTGCCCATAAATCATTTTGCTGACTAACAGATTCTGCCAGAACACCGTCTACTGCAAGCCCACTGTTTAAAATATCTTCAAAAAAATCATTTGTGTTTTTCTCTGCACTAAATCTTCCTGGGTGCCCAATATCTAATAGCACCATCCACTTTGGGGTTTTACGGAAGGGAAATTTAGATTTCAGCTTTGTTTCTTTTAAAAAATCAAAACCCACCTTACTAATTAATTCAAAAGCAGAGATTGTTTCACCAAAATAATCTTTTGCTTCAGAAAGTAATCTTAAAGCATCTTTGGGAGAATTAAGTGCAATTAGAGCCACAGTATGCTGCAATGGTTTTGAAAATAGCTTCATCGTTGCCGCAGTGATTATTCCTAGGGTTCCCTCCGAGCCTATGATTAAATTTCTAAGGTCATAACCAGTATTATCTTTGTGAAGGCGCGACAATCCATTCCAAATCGAACCATCCGCAAAAACAACTTCTAGACCTAAGCATAGGTTTCTTGTGCTTCCATATCTCAGTACATTAACACCACCTGCGTTTGTCGCCAGATTTCCGCCTATTTGAGCTGTTCCCTCAGAAGCCAAAGAGAGAGGAAATATTTTTTTCTCTTTTTCGGCTGCCTCTCTTAAATTAGACAAAGTCACACCTGCTTCTACGGTTATTATATTTTCGTCTGAATTTAGAGATCGAATATTATTCATCCTTTCCAAAGACAGTAGAACTCCAGCGGGTCCTTTGTCTTGTATCTGCCCACCCACTAAGCCCGTACCACCACCGTAGGGTATGATAGGGATATTTTTCGTATTGGCAGAACTAACTATAGCTGAAACTTCTTTAACAGTCTGGGGTGAAACAAGAATTGAGCTGACCCCGCGCCACCTCGAGCGGGGTTCTGACAAATAGTTATCAGGCACAGCCGAGACCACTCCAGGTGACAAACCAGATTTCAGTTCATTAATAAATTCTTCCGTTACCGGTTTCAAAGTCACGTCTTTTTCTCAATCATTTTTAATCAATACCTGCAGAGGTCTTACCTCTTCGATCATAGCGGAGGGCGGAATATAAGACATGCGTTCGCCAGCGTCCATCGATCTGAATATATGCTTGAGCCACACCTTCATATTTAAAACCACATTTCTCAAGAACACCACGAGAAGGCTTGTTGTCAGCCAAACAAGCACTCTCTATTCTGCTAAGGTCAAGCTCTGTAAAGGCGTATTGAACAACTGCATTTATTGCCTCTGTCATGTAACCACGGCGCGCATATTCTTCGCCAACCCAATATCCCAAAGTTCCACTTTGTGTTGGACCCCTTCGAATATTATCAAGAGTAATAGCCCCATATAATTGATTTGCGCCATGATCCAAAAGTAACAGTGGCAACCCGGTCCCTTGGTTAATCGCCCGCTTTGACCAATAAACTCTATTTGCAAATGACTTTCGGGTTAAATGATCTTTGGCCCATCTAGGCTCCCAAGGCGTTAAAAAATCTTTACTTGAATAACGAACTTCTTTCCATTTTTTAAAATCAGAATGCATCGGCGGCCTAAGTGTCAACCGACTTGTAGTAATTTTAACTTTTTGCCTAAATGAAAACATTAAGCTGCCCGAAGTGCATCCAATTCTTGTAGCGACGGCGCCGATGAGATGGGACCGTAAAGAGCCATCGCAAACTTAGCTTGTGTCATTACATGTTCAGCGTAAGTTCTCACTTTTTCTAAGTTCACCGAGTCAATTTTCTCTATTGTCTCATCTAAACTGGGAACTTTGCCCCAAATTTGGATCATCCTGGCAAGCCTTTCGGCTCTACTAGATGGGCTTTCCAAGCCCATGAGCAAACCGGCCTTCATTTGTGATCTGGCTCTAGTAACTTCTACTTCTGAAAGATCCATAGCAGCTCTTTTTAGCTCATTAATTGTCAAGTTTGCTAAATCAGGTATTTGCTCTGCCGATGTACCTGCATAAATAGTCGTCAAACCCGTATCAGAAAACGCTCCCGCTTGTGCAAAAATCGAATAACAAAGTCCACGCTTTTCTCTAATCTGTTGAAATAATCGTGAAGACATGCCTCCACCCAGCGCGATCGAATAGACTTGAGCAGTGTAGATATCAAGGCTTCTATAACTTGGACTTTCAAAAGCTAACGCAAAATGAGCTTGCTCGAGTTTTTTATCCTTCCTAAATTCTCCACCAGCAAAAGCTGCAGCTGAAGATTCTTTTACTAAAGTTGGTTTTTTTAGATCACCAAAAGCTTTTTCAGCAAGCTTACAAAGTGTTTCATGGTTCACCCCACCTGCTGCAGAAAGGATCATTCGATCAGGACTATAATGCTCACTTACAAACGTAGACAAATCGTCTCTGGAAAACCTTGAAATATTCTCGCTTGGTCCAAGAATAGATCGCCCTAAAGACTGCTCAGGGTAAGCAGTTTCTTGCAACCAATCAAAAACTATATCGTCTGGCGTATCCAAAGTTTGACCAATTTCTTGCAGTATAACTCCACGCTCGACATCAACCTCGCGTTTGTCAAAAACGGAATTTCTCAAAATATCAGCTAGTATATTAGCTGCCATTTCAACATCCTCGTTTAAAACCCTAACAAAGTATGCTGTTGTTTCTCTTGAAGTGTAGGCGTTTATGTAACCGCCTACGTTCTCAATCGCTTCAGCTATATCCAAAGCTGACTTTGTTTTTGTTCCCTTGAACGCCATATGTTCAAGAAAATGAGCAATGCCATTTTGTTCAACCCGTTCATGCCGGCCACCCGCAGAAATCCAAATCCCTAGGGAAGCAGATTTCAGACCTGGCATATTTTCTGTGATTACCTGAAACCCGTTACTTAACGTGTGATGATGTATGCTCATATTTAAATCCGTTCCCTTACAATCGCTTGGATGGATTGAAGATTATTTTCAACATTTGTTGTTCTCTCTTCACGTTCAAATAGATCAGCCATGCTTGACGGCAACTCTGGAAATACTGATGTCGCATTTTTGACGGCTGTCGGAAATTTAGCTGGGTGGGCAGTAGCAAGAGTTACCATAGGAATATCAGCATTGCGCTGTCTTCTTGCAGTCAGCACACCAATGGCGGAATGAGGACACAATAATTCAGCATGGTTTTGATAATTATATGTGATCTCTGAGTGAGTTTCGTCCTCAGAAGCCCTTCCACTATCAAAATTTTCTCTCAACTTTTTTAAAATACTGCCAGAAATATCAAATTGACCAGTACTTTTAAGTTGCTCCATCAAATCCGAAACTTCGCTGCCATTACAATCCGTGGCATAAAACAGCGCACGTTCAAAGTTGGAACTTACCTGAATATCCATAGATGGGCTTATACTCGGCAAAACACTATCGATCTTATACACTCCAGAGCTAAGGCATCTATGAAGTATATCGTTTTGATTAGTAGCTATAACCAAACGGTCAATCGAAAGGCCCATTTTTTTTGCAATAAAACCAGCAAAGATATCGCCAAAATTTCCAGTAGGAACGCTAAAACTAATTTTTTTATTTGGAGCTCCTAGCTTAATGGCTGACGAGAAGTAATAAACGACCTGGGCTAAAACCCTCGCCCAATTTATCGAATTCACACCGGCTAACTTCACTCCGTCGCGAAACTCAAAATCATTGAACATATCCTTCAAGTGAGCCTGGCAGTCGTCAAAATTACCATCGACGGCAATTGCATGAACATTTTTCTCGGATGGCGTTGTCATCTGCCGTCTTTGAACATCGGAAACACGCCCATTGGGATATAAAATAAAAACATTTACTGCATCTAAGCCTCGAAAAGCTTCAATGGCCGCGCTCCCAGTATCTCCACTGGTTGCTCCAACAATAGTCACTCTTGATTTTTTACGTTCCAACGCAACTTGAAAAAATTGACCAATAAGTTGCATAGCAAAATCTTTAAAGGCCAGTGTTGGACCATGAAATAATTCCAAAAGGAAATGATTAGTTTCTAATTCAACTAAAGGCGCTCGGTCTTTATGCCCAAAGTGGGAATACGCCTTGTTTATAATTTTGAGTAATTCATCATCAGAAAAGCAATCTCCAACAAATGGTGATATAACTTTAAAAGCTATTTCCTCATAACTCAGATTTGACATTGATCTTATTTCGTCTGCAGAAAAGACTGGGATTGATTGAGGAACGTAAAGACCGCCGTCTCTTGCAAGCCCTGTTAACATTGCTTCTTCAAAATTCAAAACGGGCGCTTTCCCACGGGTGGATATGTAGTTCATATTTTACGGCCTCTAGTTTTGCTCGTTCTATAAATGAAAAACAGTCCCATCCCAAGCCAAATAAATGCTAACGCAAACCATGTGATTGCATACTGTTTGTGATTATTAGGAATATTTTTTGTATTTATAGGAAGTGGATCCAGATGGACAATTAATGGACTGAAGCTTTTAGCAACAACTAGGATTGGCTCTGTACCTAACTCTTTTGATAACTCATTTACATCACGGGCAAACCAAATATTATTTTTTTGATCAGGGTCTGGCGTAAAAAAATCAACTTCTTTAGGCCAATGTAAATTCCCAATTATATTAAGGTCACCGCTTAAGTTAATTTTCGAAGCAAATTCATGACGAATAAAACCTAGATCTACTAAAATAACATTACCTTTTTGCAATTCGAATGGAGTAATTACTCTATAGCCAGCTCCAATAAATTTCTGACTAGCCATTACTTTTACAAAGCTTCCTTTTATTTTTCCAGAAAGCTCTACCGGCAGATATTTGTGCTCAGTTTCTTTAACAGCAGACGGTAAATGCTGCGGCAATCCAGAAATTTTACCGTCAATCTCTACTAAAATAGATTGTTTCCAAACAAGCCTATTTACCTGCCATTGCCCTAAAGAAAGCAAAATAACAGTTCCGCCAACAATAAATAGCCATGTAAAAAGTTTGTGCGGCATAAATTCAAACCTAAAAAAAGCGCGCGCAGTTCTGCGCGCTTTCTTATTTATATTTGTCACAAATTAGTAGATAAAAATATCTCAACGGAAATTTAGTGAATTGTTGCGCCAACGCTTCCCCAAACATAAATAGCTGCAAACAAAAATAGCCATACTACGTCCACAAAATGCCAGTACCAAGCCGCAGCCTCAAAACCCAAATGTTGATCTTTTGTGAAGTGACCACGCATAGCTCGCAACATGCAGATCGCTAAAAATATTGTTCCAACAATGACATGAAAACCATGGAAACCTGTAGCCATAAAAAAGTTTGCTCCGTAGATGTTTCCTGAAAAACCAAATGCGGCATGCTGATACTCATATGCTTGGAAAATCGTAAACAATACACCTAAGCCGACTGCAACAACAAGACCTTGTACCATGGATTTTCTATCTTCGTCATGAGCAATTGCGTGGTGAGCCCAAGTTGCAGCAGCTCCAGAACACAGCAAAATTAAGGTATTAATAAGCGGTAAATGCCAAGGATCAAAAACTTCTATCCCGGCAGGCGGAAATTGACCGTCCTGCAATGGGCTCATTTCTCCCATCGGGTACATAGCATGTTTAAAAAAGCTCCAAAACCATGCTAAGAAGAACATAACTTCGGACATTATGAACAAAATGAAACCATATCTAAGTCCGATTAAAACTACTGGAGTGTGATCGCCTACTTGGTTTTCTTTTACTGTGTCTGACCACCAGACGTACATCACAAATAATACACCAACAAAACCTGCAACGAACATCCATGGGTTTTCGCTGTGGAACAAAACTACAGCTCCAAAAAGCATAACAAAAGCTGCTATTGAACCGAAGAACGGCCAAATCGATGGGTTTAATATATGATAGTCGTGGTTTTTTTCATGCGCCATTTTGTTTCCCCTCACTTAGGAGCTGATTAAATTTAATTCTTGCATTTTCACTTACCTGGGCGGGTTCCAGTGTAATCTCTTTTTCATAAAAAGTATAAGATAGCGTAATTACTTTTGTATACTTTGCATCCCGATCCTCTACTATTTCTGGATCAACAAAAAAAGTCACAGGCATTTGCACACGTTCACCGGGCATAAGAATTTGTTCTTCAAAGCAAAAACAATCAATTTTGCTAAAAAACCCACCTGCCTCATAAGGAGTGACGTTGTAGCTAGCTGTTCCAGCAATAGGTTTATCTGTAGGGTTGTATGCCTCATAAAAAGCCAACCCTGTTGCTCCTATTTTGATTTCAATTTCCCTTTGTACAGGCTTAAATTCCCAGGGCATATGTCGCTCTAGAGATGCATCAAATCTAACTTTTACCGTTTCGTTCAATACGATCCCAGAGCTACTATCCGCCACCTGGGTAATTCCTCCAAACCCAGTAACTCGACAAAACCAATCATAAAATGGCACAGAGGCCCAGGCCATAGCGCCCATAAAAAAAACTACACCAACCATTTGAAAAGCTGTCTTTTTTTTTGCCTTATCACTCACTCCGCGAAACCCCTGCCAAAGCCTCAGCAAACTGACCTTCAGTGACTTTTACAACTGTTAGGCCAAACATTATTGCAACAAACCCAATCAAAACAAGGCCAAGGCTTAAGTTTTTACCCTTTCGCCGTTTGTGCAAATCATGTTCTCGTCCAAAGCTCATGTTAAACCGTCATCCAAACTATATTTGTTTTAGCTTCCACTATGATAGCGCCAAAATGAAGAAAAAGATAAAGTAACGAGAACTTAAAAAACTTTCTTTCTAAAAGAGAATTATCCGCCATGCAGTCAGATTCAGATCTAGACCACAATTTAAATGCAGCAAAAACAAGCTGCATATTTAGAATTAATGCCACCACCAAATAAATTGGACCACTCAAAGAAGAAAACCCTATTGATAAAGCTACAAAAGCTAGAAGTATTGAATATACGAAAATATGGTTTCTAGTTGACCGTCTTCCATTAGTAACAGTTAACATTGGCACCTTAGCGATATCATAATCACTTTTCATAAAAAGGGCCAACGACCAAAAATGAGGCGGTGTCCATATAAAGATTAAAGCGAACATTAAAATGCTTTCAAAGCCTACATTGCCAGTAACAACTGCCCAACCAATGATTGGTGGAAAAGCTCCAGCAGCACCACCGATAACAATATTTTGTGGTGTAGATCTCTTTAGCCAAATTGTGTAAATTATAACGTAGAAAAAAATTGTAAAAGCCAATAACGAGGCCGCTAACCAATTGGACGCGAGGCCAAGCATAACGACTGATATTGCCGATAGTACAATTCCAAACTCCTTTGCTGCGTTTGCAGAAATTTTTCCAGTTGGAACTGGCCTTGATTTGGTTCGCGACATTAAACTATCAATATCGGCGTCATACCACATATTTAGAGCGCCTGAAGCACCACCACCCAAGGCTATAAATACAATCGATACAAAAGCTATAAACGGGTGTACGCTTCCGGGAGCGGCTAACACTCCAGCTATTGCAGTAAAAACAACCAAAGACATAACTCTGGGTTTAAGCAAGGCAAAATAGTCACCAAACTCAGGCTCATCTGCATAAAGTTTATTTAAACTAACTCCTGACATACTTAACCTTTTGCTTTCCGAACGTGGCAATCAACATCCTAAAACCCACTTATTCGGATACCTCTGCTAAATTGTATGATTGAGTAGTCCCTGCATACTCAGATTTGGCTGCCGACAACCAAGCTTTATAAGCGTCCTGACTAACCACTTTGACTGTGATTGGCATGTAGGCATGGTCTTTACCGCATAATTCGGAGCATTGCCCGAAATATATTCCCTCCTTTTCAGCTTTAAACCAGAGCTGCCCTAGCCTTCCAGGAACCGCGTCCTGTTTCACTCCAAAGGCAGGGATAGTCCAACTATGTATTACGTCAGCGCCAGTAACTTGCATTACAACGATCTTATCCACGGGCACCACAACGGCAGTGTCAGTAGCAAGCAAAAATTGATCTCGGGTATAACCCGCTTCTTGTAATTCAAGTTCAACCTCAGGAGTTAAAACTTTATCATCACCGATTAAGAAGCTGTCAAATTCAAAACCTTCATCAACATACTCATAACCCCAATACCATTGATTTCCAGTAACTTTTATATTGACTTCGCCTTCAGGAATTTTCTGCTGGTCAAATAATACCGGTAAAGAAAACGCACCAATAAAAACCAAAATAACGATAGGTATCACAGTCCAAGCTACTTCCACAGTAGAGTTATGGGTAAATGTTTCTGGAACCGGGTTGGCCTTCCGATTATACCGAAGTATTACATAAGCTAGCAAACCCAGGACAAAAACTGTAATTGCAGTGATGATTATTAAAATCATTCCATCCAGCCATTGTAGATCTCGTGCTAACTTGGTTGCAGCAGGTTGAAATCCTATTCCGTCAGCTAACGGTTGCCCAATTATTTCTAGGCCCTCTTCAGCAAAAGCTGGCATAGCTAACAGTCCAGAAATCAATCCGGTTATTTTTGATTTTAGTCGCATTTTTCACCCTGATTTTCAGTGTTCGTGTCAATTTGCTAACCACGCTTATCGCTGCTATGGTATGCTGTCGTATTTTATGTAGTTTACAATCATATTTTGACAAAGAGATAAAGAAGAATATTTGCGGCAAACGGACGCTTTTATAAATTAAAAGTGTAAACATAAAAGCTATTACAGGAAAGAGCATGAAAATTTGTGAATTTGATCCTTTCGGAAAAAACCTAACCCGCGAAGACGCAATGAAATCATTGAAGTTGGCTACTAAAAACTCCGATGATGGAGAACTATTTTTTGAACAACGCCAGACTGAAACGATAACTTTTGATGATAGAAAAGTGAAATCTGCAAACTTCGATACTTCAGAAGGGATGGGACTACGGTCAGTTTGTGGTGAAATAACAGGATATGCACATTCAACAGATTTATCAGTTTCCGCTCTCTCAAAAATGCTTCCAACCGTTCAACAAGCCGCCCAAGGGAAAATGTCTACGTTCGCTGACGCACCTGCAAAAACTCAAAAAAAACTATATGATCCTTTTAATCCTATATTGGAATTAGCCTTTTCAGAAAAAGTGAAGATACTGCAGGAAATTGACGATTTCAGCCGTAGTCTTGACCCAAATATTAAACAAGTTACGACAACGATCTCTTCTTCAGCTCAGAAAATTTTTATATTGCGCCCTGATGGCTCCTCATTCTCCGATATAAGACCCATGGTAAGGCTAAACATATCTATTTTGTTAGAAGGCAACGGTCGCAGAGAGAACGGGTACACCGGAATTGGTGGCCGAAGTAACTTAATAAGTTTTTTAAAGCCAGACGTTTGGCAAAATGCAGCTTCCGAAGCGCTAAGAATTGCTAAAGTCAATCTCCAAGCAAAGCCAGCTCCCGCAGGTGTAATGGATTTAGTTTTAGGCCCAGGCTGGCCAGGAATTTTATTGCATGAAGCAATCGGGCACGGCCTTGAAGCCGATTTTAACAGAAAAAAAACAAGTGCATTCAGCGATTTGATGGGCAAAAGAATTGCTGCGCCAGGGGTAACAGTTTTCGATGACGGTACAATTCCAAATCGCAGGGGTTCAATTACAATTGACGATGAGGGAACTCCAAGCCAAAAAACTAAACTTATAGATAATGGTGTTTTAGTTGGCTATATGTATGACCGCCATAATTCTAGGTTAATGGGATTGAAATCTACAGGTAATGGCCGCAGACAAAGTTATGCACATGCCCCCATGCCGAGAATGACCAATACCTACATGCAGGGAGGGAGTGAAGATCCAAAAAATTTAATTCAAGACTTAAAAGATGGTCTTTACGCTGTGGGGTTTGGAGGAGGTCAAGTAGATATAACAAATGGAAAGTTCGTCTTTTCTTGCACGGAAGCATATAGAGTAAAGAATGGTAAAGTGGCAGAAGCCGTTAAGGGCGCCACCTTAATTGGAGATGGAGCATCAGCCCTCAAAAAAATTCGAAGTATCGGAAACGATCTTCATTTAGATCCTGGAATTGGAAATTGTGGAAAAGCTGGACAATGGGTTCCTGTAGGAGTTGGACAACCAAGCCTATATATCAGCGGCCTAACTGTGGGAGGCGTTTCGAATTGAGGATTAAATCTTCTAAACTTTTGTCAAAAATATTATAAATTGCACTATTCAAATTAATTTTGAGTAAGCAGGATTGACAAACCTACCCCGCTATCGCCATGTTCCCGCGCTAAGTCACACTCGTGAGTCGAAAGGATTTTTGATGCCAGTAGTCGTTGTAGAGTCACCAGCAAAAGCTAAAACCATCAATAAATATCTTGGCTCTGACTACATTGTTTTAGCGTCATATGGACATGTGAGAGATCTGCCAGCTAAGGACGGCTCTGTTAATCCTGATGACGGCTTTGATATGAAATGGGAAATTGGCGCAGATAGCAAAAAACACGTAAAGGCCATCGCTGATGCATTAAAAGAAGATAACGAATTAATATTGGCCACAGACCCAGATCGAGAAGGCGAAGCCATAAGTTGGCATCTTGAAGAAACTTTACGAAATAAGCGCGTGATAAATAAAGATACGCCTGTAAGCAGGGTTGTTTTTAACGCAATTACAAAATCAGCTGTTTCGAAGGCGATGGAAAATCCTCGAGAAATAGACGCGCCACTAGTTCACGCTTATCTTGCTCGAAGAGCTCTCGATTATCTGGTTGGGTTTAATTTATCTCCAGTATTATGGCGCAAATTGCCCGGCGCTAAATCAGCTGGAAGGGTTCAGTCAGTTTGTTTGAGATTGATCGTTGAGAGAGAAATCGAAATAGAGGCGTTCAAACCAAAAGAATATTGGTCTGTAAAAGCATCGTTAAAAACCCCAAGAGGCCAATTATTTGATGGAAAACTCGTCAATCTGGCTGGAACTAAGTTAGATAAATATGATTTGAAAAGTAGTTCGGAAGCCGAATTGGCGGCACAGGCTATTAGTGCGCGCGAGCTTGTAGTTTCATCGATTGAGAGCAAGCCAACCAATAGAAACCCTTATGCTCCTTTCATGACATCTACCTTGCAACAAGATGCTGGAAGAAAATATGGAATGGGCGCTAGACAAACGATGCAGGCGGCCCAGAGATTATACGAGGCAGGTCACATTACGTACATGCGAACTGATGGTATAGATATGGCACCAGAGGCTGTTACTTCTACTAGAGAAGCTATAAAAGAAAGATATGGTGAAAAATTTCTCCCATCATCCCCAAGATTCTACAAAAATAAAGCAAAAAATGCTCAGGAAGCTCATGAGTGTATTCGTCCTACTTCCATCTCAAAAGACTCAAAACAACTGAAACTCTCGGATCCTGATCAGTTTAAATTATATGATTTAATTTGGAAAAGAACGATATCGTGTCAAATGGAATCCGCGAAGTTAGAAAGAACCTCTGTGGATATACAAAGCCCCGATAAGGAAGTCACACTGAGAGCTAATGGACAGGTGGTATTATTCGAAGGCTTTCTCAAGGTATATGAAGAAAGTAATGACGATACAGATCAATCAGACAGTGAGGGTCGTCTTCCACAAATGTCCCAGGGGGAAAATATTGACAAGCTTAGCATTGATCCTGAGCAGCACTTCACCCAACCACCACCACGGTACACAGAAGCCAGTCTTGTTAAAAAAATGGAAGAGTTAGGAATAGGTCGACCTTCAACTTATGCCAATATAGTAACAACGATTCAGGATAGAGAATATGTCAGAAAAGAAAAAAACAGGCTGTTTCCAGAGGATAAAGGACGAATAGTTACAATTTTCCTACTAAATTTTTTCAAGCGCTACATTGAGTTTGATTTTACGGCGGGTTTAGAAAACCAACTTGATGCAGTAAGCGCTGGAAAAGGAAACTATAAAGAACTTCTTGGTAAATTTTGGGATGATTTTTCAGCAGCAATCTCCGAAACATCAGAACTCAGAATTACTGAGGTTTTAGATGTTCTGGATGATGCCTTAGCGCCCCAGCTTTATCCTGCGAAAGAGGATGGTAGCGACCCCAGGAAATGCCCAAAATGTGGGAATGGCCAACTTCACCTCAAATCATCGCGAACGGGCGGGTTTGTTGGGTGTGGGAATTACCCAGAATGCAAGTTTACACGTCCAATATCAGGTGACTCAGACGAAACAGCGGAGCGGCTGCTTGGTGATGATCATGGAGATCAAATATTTTTGAAGAGTGGACGGTATGGTCCTTATATTCAACGCGGCGAAAGCTCAGAAGATAACAAAAAACCACCAAGGGCTAGCCTTCCAAAAGGATGGTTACCTTCAGATATGGAGCTCGAGAAAGCTCTCAAACTCCTAAGCTTGCCGCGAGAAATTGGCCCTCATCCTGAAGATGGGCAAATTATAGAAGCAGGGATTGGTAGATATGGCCCTTTTGTACGTCATGGGCGGACTTACGCAAACTTAAAAGATCCCGAAGATGTATTTAGTATCGGAATGAATAGAGCTGTGGAGGAGTTGGCAAAAAAAGCATCATCAGGCAATGGACGTGGTGCTACCGCAAAAGCTATTAAAGAACTTGGCGAGCATCCTGATGGTGGTGGTTCTGTAAATGTGATGGATGGACGATACGGCCCTTATGTTAAATACGCAAAAATCAACGCTACAATACCAAAAGGTCAAGATCCTGAAAAAATTACAATGGAAGAGGCAGTGACTCTTATAGCTGAGAAGGCTGCAAAAGGTAAAAAAAGAGGCAAGAAAAAATAGAGCTATTCTTTAGTTAACTTGGAAAGTTTCTTTTCAATCTATCTCTTAAATTTAAGAAAGGTAATGGTTCGATGCAAAAAGTTTATGAAACCGCCGAAGACGCTTTAGACGGTTTATTATTTGATGGAATGTTCATCGCCGCAGGAGGTTTTGGCCTTTGCGGAATCCCAGAACTATTACTATCAGCTATTAAAGACGCTGGAACCAGGGATTTAACTTTTGCTTCCAACAATGCAGGCGTTGATGATTTTGGGATAGGAATATTACTTCAAACTCGTCAGGTAAAAAAAATGATATCGTCATACGTCGGAGAAAATGCTGAATTTATGAAACAGTACCTAGCCGGGGAGCTTGAGTTGGAATTTAATCCTCAGGGCACTTTAGCAGAAAGAATGCGCGCAGCAGGTTGTGGAATACCAGGTTTTTATACTAAAACTGGAGTTGGCACTGTAATCGCTGATGGAAAAGAACACAAAGATTTCAATGGGGAAACTTATATTTTGGAAGAGAGCCTTTTTGCAGATCTTTCAATTATAAAAGCATGGAAAGCAGATGAAACGGGGAACCTGATATTCAGAAAAACTGCTCGAAATTTCAATCCTCCGGCTGCAATGTGTGGAAAAGTTTGTGTCGTAGAAGTCGAAGAAATTGTTCCCACAGGTTCGATTGATCCAGATTTAATACACCTTCCAGGAATCTATGTTCACAGGATTATACAAGGTGAGCACGAAAAACGAATTGAACAGCGCACAACGCGCCCTGCTGCTTAAAGGATTAGAATATGTGGAATCGAGATCAGATGGCTGCTCGAGCAGCAAAAGAACTTGAAGATGGAATGTATGTAAATCTTGGCATTGGAATTCCTACTTTAGTATCAAATTACATTCCTGAAGGAATAAATGTTACACTTCAATCAGAGAATGGAATGTTAGGAATGGGACCATTCCCAATAAAAGGAGAGGAAGATTCTGATTTAATTAATGCAGGCAAGCAAACGATCACAGAATTGCCTCAAACTGCATATTTTGACAGCGCCACATCTTTCGGAATGATCCGCGGAGGCAAAATAGCGATGGCTATATTGGGAGCGATGGAAGTTGCTGAAAACGGTGACTTAGCCAATTGGATGATACCTGGCAAACTTGTAAAAGGAATGGGTGGTGCTATGGATTTAGTCTCAGGGGTTCGGAGGGTCGTTGTAGTTATGGATCATACTAACAAGCATGGCGACTCCAAATTATTGAAGAATTGCACTCTACCTCTGACCGGAAAAGGTGTTGTTAAAAGAATAGTAACAAATTTAGGTGTTTTGGATGTTGTATCAGGAGGGTTGGAGATTATCGAATGTGCGGATGGAATATCCGAGCAAGAAGTACGCAATGCCACCGAAGCTAAAATAATAAACTAATCAATTATTCTTAAATTTAATTAATGGAAACGTTTGATTTACCCGAGAAGTTTAAGAATTGGATCAAAACAAAAAAATGGGTCTTGCGATCCCATCAAATTGAAGTTCTGAGAAATTCGCACAGACAATCGCAACTGCTTATAGCGCCGACGGGATCAGGTAAAACTTTATCAGGGTTTTTACCAACCTTGATAGAACTTAATTCTGTGGAATTTTCCGGGCTTCATACAATTTACATTTCACCTTTGAAAGCTCTGGCCTCAGATATTAAACGAAATTTGATGGTTCCTATTGAAGAAATGGAATTAAATATAAGAGTAGAAGATCGAACTGGTGATACCAAAGCCGTAACCAAGCGACGCCAACGAGTTGATCCCCCCCACATTTTACTCACCACTCCAGAGAGCTTGGCATTACTTGTTTCTTTTCCAGAGTCCAAAGCCCTTTTCGCGAACTTAGAAAGAATAGTGATTGATGAAATACATGCGCTCACTGAAACTAAACGTGGTCATCAATTGGTCTTGGCTATTTCTCGATTACAATCCTTATGTAAAAACCTTCGGAAAATAGGACTATCGGCAACAGTTGATCGTCCAAAAGAAATAGCAGATTTTATTACTGAAAAAGAAGGTTCATGCCCAATTATATTTGCTGCGCCGAGCCCAGATCCAGATATTTCAATGCTTCAAACAAAGTCTTCACCCCCCTGGTCAGGCGCTGGGGGAAAATATGCTGTCCCAGATGTCTTAGAGCAAATATCTAATCATAAAACTACCCTCATTTTCCATAACACACGGGCACAAGCTGAAATTTTTTTCCATAATTTGTGGTTGAATAACAATAAAAATCTTCCAGTTGCAATCCATCATGGCAGTCTTGATTTTGAACAAAGAAAGCGAGTTGAGGCGGCTATTACAAACGGTGAATTGAGGGCCATCGTGTGTACGGGCACCTTGGATCTTGGAATAGACTGGAATCATGTAGACCTTGTTATTCAAGTTGGTGCACCCAAAAACATAAAAAGACTGGTGCAGAGAATTGGACGGGCAAACCACACTTATAACGCACCGTCCAAAGCCATAATAGTTCCAGCTAATAAGTTCGAAATCATTGAGTGCCAAGCTGCTCTAGAGGCTGTCAAAGATAGAGATTTAGATGGTGAGGCAGTAAGACCAGGATCACTAGATGTGTTGTGCCAACATATTTTGCTAGTGGCTTGTTCAGGAAAAATTCTTCCAGAAAAATTATTTAAAGAAATTAAAAAAATAGGAGCTTATAGAAACTTAACGCAGACGGATTTTCAAGCATGCTTGAGATTTTGCATCGATGGCGGGTATGCCCTCAAACGATATGAGCAGTGGCACAGACTAAAAATTGACGATGCCGGGAATTTGATTTTACGCGATCCGAGGACTGCAAATAGAATAAGGATGAATGTGGGGACTATCCAAGATACAGACACATTAAAAGTTAGAACACATCGTCGAATTGGGGGAAAATCCCTTGGAGAAATTGAAGAGGCATTTGCGGCCTCATTGACGAAAGGGGATACTTTTTTAATAGGAGGTAAAATAGTCCGCTTCGAAAGTTTACGAGAAATGGTTGTCGAAGTAACACAGAATGCAAATAAAGAACCTAAAATAGCAACCTTTATGGGAACTAAATTTGCAACAAGTACAAAACTAAGTGATAGAATTTTAGATAGTTTCCAAAATGAACCTTGGGAACAATTGCCAGCAGATACAGTGAACTGGCTAAATAAACAGAAAGAATTTTCTCAGCTGCCAGATAAAAGTAGTTTATTAATCGAAACTTTTTACAGAAAATCGCGGCATTATATGGTAGTTTATAGTTTTGCTGGGATAAATGCGAACCAAACTTTAGGATTAATTTTGTCCAAAAGATTAGAAGAGCTCAACCTTGGCCCATTGGGCTTTGTGGCAAATGATTACGCTACAGTTTTATGGGGGTTGGAAAAAGTAGCAAGCCCGGCCGATTTATTTAACTCCAATTCGATCGAAATAGGACTTGATGAATGGCTTTCAAGCAATGCATTAATTAAACGAACTTTTAAAGCCGTAGCTACAGTTGCCGGATTAATTGACCGCAATTTGCCAAGCCTACGGAAATCAGGGCGCCAGACCACTTTCTCGTCAGATATTTTATATGATACTTTAGTCAAATATGATCCGGATCATCTTCTTTTAAAAATAACAAAAGATGAAGCAATGAAAGGGTTGATTGACTTTAACCGCATAAAAGAAATGTTCGAGAGAGTGGACAACAATATAACTCACAAAGATCTACCGCATGTATCGCCTCTCGCAGCTCCAATGTTACTTGGATTAGGTACGGTACCCATTGAAGGAAAAGCCAGGGAACAAATATTACAAAATGAGGCTGGTTCGCTTATGAAAGAAGCAGGATTAGCTTAAAGATTATGGCACTAATAACAATGCTTAAGAAATTAAATGGACTATTTTAGGTTTTTCATCGCAGAAAGCGAACTGGTAGCTATGCCATCCGGAGCTCTCTGGTGGCCAGCTCAGTCTATCTTGTGTGTTTCCGATCTACATTTTGGCAAGTCAAACCGATTAGCCAGGAAGGGTCACTCATGGATGCCACCTTATGAAAATCAGGATACACTATTAAGATTAGAAAAAGACTTAGATACAACAAATACTAAAAAAATAATATGCCTGGGCGATAGCTTTGACGATAATGAAGCAAGTAGGTCATTACCGCTAGATGAGGTTCTTTGGATTACAAGAATGCAGGCTGGTAAAGAGTGGGTTTGGATATCTGGTAATCATGACCCTTCTCCTAAAAATTTGGGTGGAAGCTTTTTACAATCTCTCAAAATTGAAAAACTTAATTTTCAGCATATTGCAAATGCCGAAAAATGCTGCGAAATATCGGGCCATTATCATCCAAAAATAAAGGTGAAGCTTCAGGGGCAGTCTTTCACAAAGCATTGTTTTTTAGTAGATGAAAACCGTGTAATAATGCCCGCATATGGAACCTACACCGGAGGCCTTTATTGCAATAGCGAACCTCTCCGCTCCATTATGCAGAAAAAAGCTATTGCCTTAATGACTGGTAAAAAAGTTTATCCAATTCCTATTTCTAAAGCCTATTAATTAGAAATAATATCAGGCTCAATAAGCTTATATTTACGACAACAAGCAACTAAAGTATTCACTAGTAAGCAAGCAATTGTCATTGGCCCAACACCACCAGGAACAGGTGTTATGGCGCCCGCCACTTGGGAACAACTTGAGAATTGCACATCACCGACCAAACGCTTACTTCCGTCACTGCCTTCAACTCTATTTATACCTACATCAATAAGGGTCGCTCCTGACTTTATCCAATCACCTTTAACCATTTCTGCTCTTCCTACAGCAGCTATGATAATATCAGCACGCCCAACTACTTCTTCTAAATTTTTTGTTCTAGAATGCGTTACAGTAACGGTACAACTTTCGTTTAATAAAAGCTGAGCCATTGGTTTTCCAACTATGTTTGACCGACCAATAATAACTGCATCCATACCAGCTAAAGTTCCATGAAACCCTTTTAACATAAGTAAACACCCTAATGGCGTACAAGGAACCATAGATTTTTGACCTGTAGCCAATAAGCCAACATTGGAAATATGAAAACCATCCACGTCTTTTGCTGGATCAATCGAATTTATTACAGCATCTTCATTTATATGTTTTGGTAAAGGCAGCTGAACTAAAATGCCGTGTACCTCATCATCACCATTCAAGCGGTTTACCAATTCCAAAAGATCTGCCTCAGAAGTATCCTCATTTAATTTATGTTCATACGAATTCATTCCAGCTTCGATAGTTTGCTTACCCTTTGATCGAACGTAAACTTGGCTTGCTGGATCCTCACCAACTAAAACGACAGCTAAGCCCGGAGTGACTTTGTGTTCTTTTTTCAAAACAGTCACATGTTCAGCAACTTGATCTCGTAGCTTCCTAGAAAAAAGCTTGCCATCTATTATTTCCGCTACCATTTTTGGTAATCCTTTAATTTTTTAAAAAATGAAAATTAAACTCACTCTTCTCGAATGATTTCTGCTTCTCGCTGAATGGACCAATCAATTAAAATTCGCCAGAGTTTTTCAACAAGATCTGCGTCTAGCTCTAGTTCTTGAGCTGCATTCCGCGCATTTGATACCACACTTTCAATTCGTTCAGGAATTCTTGCAGGCATCCCATTTAAATTTTTTAATTCAGTTGCTCTGTCTATGAAGTCGGAGCGATGTGCCAAAAGGCCAACTATTTTGATGTCCAACTTATCAATCTGATGACGCAATTCATCCATAGTATTACAATCATCTGGTTTTGTAAGTTCTGTCATTAGGGTCTCCTGAACTTAAGGCTTAACCATGTAAAACATTAAATTTGAGCCTAGAACAACCCTTCTATTTCACCAAAATTGTTGAGATGTATCGTTTCTGCTGCAGGAACCCGGGGCAAACCCGGCATAGTCATTATTTCTCCACAAACAACTACTATAAAACCAGCACCCGCACTAATTCTCACTTCTCGAACTGGCACACTGTGTCCAGTTGGAGCTCCACGCAAGTTTGGATCAGTTGAAAAACTATATTGAGTTTTTGCCATGCAAATTGGCAAATTACCGTATCCTTGTTCTTCCCATTGCTGCAATTGATCACAAATTTTCTTATCCATTAAAGCTTCATCAGCTCTATAAATTCTTTTACAAATCGTCTGAATTTTCTCGGCAAGTGGCATATTATCGGGATAAATGGGAGCAAAATCAGAAGCGTCCGAGTCTGCTATTTCTGAGACGCGCCTGGCTAAATCTACTGAACCCTCTGACCCAAATTCCCAATGTTTTGAGACAATAGCTTCCGAACCCTGACTTTTTACAAAATCCATTACTGCATCAATCTCATTTTCTGTATCTTTTACAAAATGATTTATTGCTACGATTACCGGCACACCAAAACTTTTCAAATTCTCTATATGTCGACCTAAATTTGAACAACCAGACTTTACAGCACTTACATTTTCTGGCCCTAAATCTTTTTTGGCAACTCCACCATTCATTTTCATAGCGCGAATAGTAGCGACAAGTACAATAACGGATGGTGACAGACCGGCCTTACGGCATTTAATATTCAAAAACTTCTCAGCACCCAAGTCAGCTCCAAAACCAGCCTCAGTTACAACATAATCAGACAGTTTAAGGGCTGTTTGAGTCGCAATTAAGGAATTACATCCATGAGCTATATTAGCAAAAGGACCACCATGAACGAAAGCTGGGTTATTCTCTAACGTTTGCACCAAGTTAGGTTTGATGGCATCTTTAAGCAAGACTGTCATCGCCCCATCTGCCTTTATATCACGACAGAAAACAGGGGAACGATCACGTCTGTAAGCAACTATCATATCGCCTAATTTTGTCTGCAAATCAGTAAGATCTTTGGCTAGACACAAAATTGCCATAACTTCTGAGGCAACTGTAATATCAAAACCAGCCTCTCGCGGAAAACCATTTGAGACACCTCCGAGAGATGCTGTGATTTGACGGAGTGCTCTGTCATTCATGTCTACCACCCGGCGCCATACGACCCTTCGGGTATCGATGCCTAGGTCATTACCCCAATAAATATGGTTATCAATCATAGCAGAAAGTAGTGAGTGGGCAGAAGTTATTGCGTGAAAATCACCGGTAAAATGTAAGTTCATATCTTCCATCGGGATAACTTGAGAATACCCACCTCCGGCTGCACCACCTTTCATACCAAAATTTGGACCTAACGATGCTTCTCTAATGCAAATCATTGCATTTTTGCCAATTTTATTAAGTCCATCGCCAAGACCAACAGTCGTTGTTGTCTTGCCTTCTCCAGCAGGTGTTGGATTTATGGCCGTTACAAGAATTAATTTCCCGTTTTTTTGATCTTGAACACTGTTTATAAAGTCTTGGCTTACTTTGGCCTTATCATGACCATAGGGCAGTAAATGTTCTGCAGGAATTCCAAGGTGAGCACCAACTTCTTGAATTGGTTTTTTTTCTGCACCTCGAGCAATTTCAATATCACTTTTATAGCTCATCTAGGTTTCCTCTATAAAACAAAACATCTCTTTGAATCGTATAAAGAGTGAACAAAAATGTAACTTTACATTTCCGACATTTACCTGACCACTTACGTCCAGATTTCACAAAAAGTATTTTTTAAAACTTAAAGTAGCCGCAGTGGGCTTAAATTTGGGTGTCAGTTATATTTTGCTTCAGTAATTAACTGGTTTGTTCTTTTTTCTATTGAATGTTCAAGTTCACTCATAAGGGCTGAATTCTCTAATCCTGCAGGTATTATAGGCAAACACTCAACAATTGCTAATCCAGGCTTACGCATTATACCAAATTTAGGCCAGAAGAGCCCAACGTTGCATGCTACTGGCAAACATTCTTGACCAGTCTGTTGATAAAGTGCGGCCACGCCTATTTTGTATGGTTTAAAGTCGCCTGGCGATACCCTCGTTCCCTGTGGGTATATTATTAGCTGACCAGGAGGAGTCGCACCGGAGGCAACTGCCGACATCATTTTCTGTATAGCCTCAGACCTTTTCCCACGCTCAACGGGAACACATCCTATTTTTTTTGCATACCACCCCAACACTGGAGCCCAACGCAAGGATGACTTCATAATAAACTTTGGTCTTGGCGTTTCACTAACAATCAAAATTATATCAAAAAAGCTTTGATGTTTCGCAGCAATAATGAGTTCGCTATCCGGAATAGTACCCCTGACTTCTGATTTCAGACCAACCATCCAAGAAGCTGTCCAGCGGACCCATCTACACCAAACATGAACAGCCAAATAGGAATAATTTCTATCAAGCATTACAAATGGGCCAAACAACAAGCCGAAAATTACCATCATCAAATACATCTGAATAAGAAACAGAAAAGAACGTATATATTGAACCGTATAAAGCATTAGGTCAGAGATTTCAGAATACTAAGCGAGGAAATACGTGCTGTTAAAAACGTAAGTACAAAAAAGGATAAAGGAACAACAATTAACCAAGACCATTCTAAACCTTCCAAACGAATGCCTGTCAATATTGCATTCTGATCAGCCTCAGGAGGTAAAAGAAATAAAGTCATCGATGCGATAAATGCCCCGAGCATTGAGCCAAAAAAAGCTCGGAAAGCAAATTTACGTACGAAAGCTGCAGCAATATATTGATCTGTTGCTCCGACTAACCTTAGAACCTCAATCACTTTTCTATTTGATGACAAAGCCGCACGGGTGACGAGCGTCATCATTGCAATTACAATGAAAAATACCAACCCAATTGATAACCAACCCAAAAACCAAATACGATAAGCTGCTTTTATGAGAGGTTCACGCCACCTAGTATGATCGTCGAGCACTGCGGAAGGAACTTCAGCTGCAAGCCTTAACCTGAGACCTACTCTATCATATCCATTTTCATCTTCTTCAATACTTATAAGACGTGGCATCGGTAAGTTATTTATAGGTACTTTTGGTCCAAACCAAGGCTCAAGTAATGCCTGCTGTTCTTCTGCTTTCAGCAAACGAAAAGATGCTATTCCTTTTGTCTTTGACAAAACATGTAAAGCCGCATCTGTTTGACTATCTAAATCTGCTGTAGGGGCAGATACGCGCAATGTTGCAGAATTTGCCAAAGAATCTGACCAGCTTCGAGCCAATCGATCAGCTGCAAAGGACATAGCTACTGAAAAAACAATTAAAAATGCCATCGATGCAGAAGTAAAAAATGTCAAAAGCGTAGTAAATCCATTCGTTGGAACAATCTGATTTACGTATCTATCAGGTATAAAAATATTTTTCACACTTGCCATCAAAGATCACTCCCAGCAAGTTGAACTGATTTATTGCTAATCCTTAAGACACGCGCCTGCACGCTAGCTTTTGTAAATCTAATCAAATTTAGGTCATGAGTAGCAATAACAACAGTTTTTCCCATATGGTTTAATTCGATCAATAAACGAATTAATCTCTGCGACATCTCCCAATCAATATTACCTGTTGGCTCGTCAGCCAATATTATATCTGGTGACATAATAATTGCGCGCGCCAAAGCTGCTCTTTGTCTTTCACCACCAGAAAGTTCAGGTGGAAGAGCCTTAGAGCGATGGGATAGACCAACCCAGTTCAAAAGCTCTTTTAAATTTACGTTATCAGATAAGGAATTTCGAGCTGAAACCATTATCGGTAATGCAATGTTATCAGCAACATTCAAATGATCCAGAAATTGACAATCTTGATGCACAACACCTGTCTTTCGACGAAGGAATGCTATTTCATCGCGGGACAACCCAGGTAAGTTTTTTCCAAAAACACTGAGTTTACCCGATGTGGGAATTAGAGAACCATAGCACATTTTAAGAAAAGTTGTTTTACCTGATCCTGATGGCCCAGTAAGAAAATAAAAAGATCCTTGAGAAATAGAAATATTTAGGTCTGATAAAAGCTCTTCACCGTACGAGTAAGCGACGCTTTCCATTTCAATCACAACAAAACTTCCCGTGTTATTATATTTCTAAACCCATCCTATCAACATACTCTAATAAACAGTTGTTCAACAATTAAAAGCATGTACTTTTACGGCTATATATATTTTTTTATCTGTCATAAAGTCAGATGGAGTCATTTATTTATTGAGGAACTAATGCGTTTAGTTTGTCCAAATTGCAAAGCAAATTATGAGATTCCTCGAGATGCGGTTCCAATAAGTGGAAGGGAAGTAAAATGCGCTAGCTGTGGGCACTCATGGTTTCAAGCTCGAACAAAGAAAACTAATGATGAGAAATTGAAAGCGCCTGAAGGTAAGTTCATAGAAAAAAATAGTATAGAAGTAGAGAATACGGCATCTAACCAAAAGAAAATTGATCCTTCTGTTATCAAAATATTAAAAGAGGAAGCAAAGCGAGAAATTGCAGCTAGAGATCGAGAGCGTACCCCCAAGAAAATACCGCCCAAAATTTCAAAAAGTGAGAAAGATTTTAGAAATAGTGAACCTGCAACTCTCACAAAAGACGCCATTCTTAAGCATCAATCGAAAGACGCACTGGCAGAAGCCTTAGAAGACAAAAAATCAACACAAGGTGCAGGGTTCATTTTTGGACTATTAATAGTTTTATTTGCATTCCTAGCTTACTTGTATAACGAACAAGTAGTATCGCTTTTGCCTGAATCTGAATCCTACGTTGCTTCATATATTGAACTGATTGACAAGATAAGATTAGAACTGAATAAACTTGCGGGAAAAGTAACTTATTTGATCAAAAATTTGATATAAAATATGCATCAACAAACTAATAATTTACTTTTTAAGATCTATTTCAATAGCCTTTTCAATCAACTTTAAAGCTTGAGGACTTGACCAATCCGCGTCGCCAATAAATCGTGCCACTTCCTCATTATCTTTGTTCAGTAAAATGGTTAATGGAAGCCCTGCTATCTTAAGAGAGCGGGCCAATTTTCCTTTAGGATCTTGATATCTTGTCAGGTTCTCGATTGACATTTTTTTAAAAAAATTGTCCACAGATTTTGATGAATTTCTCATTGTGGCAATGGTTATAACCTTAAAATTATTATCACCTTTTATTTTTTGAAGATTTGATAGGCTAGGCATTTCTTCAAGACAGGGCGCGCACCAAGTTGCCCAAAAATTAATCAAAGTAAGACCGCCAGAAAAAGATTTCAAAATGATGGGATCGCTATTTGAATTGTAAAAAACCTCTTCACTGACAGCCTTAGGGCTTTCATGCAAAATGAGTTTTTTCATTTCACCAACCTTAAATTCTTCAAGAATGGAAAATTTGTTATCGTCAGAAAGCACAGTATTTGCACAGAAGCTAAAGGCCGTATAAAGAACAATCAGCGTCGAAAAATTTTTAACTCCTCTAAAAGGTAGTTTCATGTCTAAAAAATCCTCTAACAAAATGTGGGGCGGTCGGTTCTCTACAGGACCTGATGCTATAATGGAAGCAATTAACGCCTCAATTGATTTTGACAAGCGTTTGGGGCCTGAAGATGTTGAAAGTTCTCTAGCACATGCCGATATGCTAGGCGCAACAGGTATATTAAATGTATCTGACGTGTCCGCGATTAAAGAAGGCCTTCAAGAAATCCTTAGTGAGCTCAATTCAGGTGAATTTCAATTCTCTGCAGATCTTGAAGATATACATATGAATATTGAAGCGAGATTAAAGGATAAAATTGGCAGTCCAGCTGGTCGTCTGCATACTGCGCGATCACGAAACGACCAAGTAGCGACAGATTTTCGACTATGGGTCCGAGGTCAAATAGATTGGGTTGATAAGAACTTAGTTGATTTAATGAAGGCCCTCCTAGATCAGGCACAAAACGGTGTGTCATGGATCATGCCCGGATTTACTCACTTACAAACTGCCCAACCAATTACTTGGGGGCACCATATGATGGCATATGTTGAGATGTTCTCCAGGGATAGATCGAGATTTAAAGACGCAAGAGATAGAATGAATGAGTGCCCGTTAGGTTCTGCCGCGTTAGCTGGTACTTCTTTTCCAATTGATCGAAATCAGACTGCTAAAGCTCTTGAATTTGATCGACCAACGGCAAACTCTCTCGATGCAGTGAGCGATCGAGACTTTGCTTTAGAATTTTTAGCGTCCTCGTCTATATGTGCCATGCACTTAAGTAGATTAGCTGAAGAACTTGTAATTTGGTCTTCAGCACAATTTAGATTTATTGAATTATCAGATAGATTTTCGACGGGGTCTTCTATCATGCCCCAGAAAAAAAACCCTGATGCTGCTGAATTAGTAAGAGCAAAAATAGGACGTATATTAGGCGCTAACGTAGGCTTAATGACAGTTATGAAGGGGCTTCCTCTGGCTTACTCCAAAGATATGCAAGAGGATAAGGAGCAAGTTTTTGATGCCGCGGATAGTTTAAATTTAGCTTTGTGCGCAATGGAAGGCATGATCAAAGATTTGACTGCTAACAAAGATAGCCTAGAGTTTGCTGCTAAATCAGGCTTTTCGACAGCCACTGACTTAGCAGACTGGTTAGTTCGAGTTTTGAATCTCCCATTTCGAGAGGCACATCATATCACGGGTGAGTTGGTAGGCCTTGCTGAACAGCTAAAATGTGATTTGTCTGAAATAGAACTTAAAGAGATGCAAAGAATTCATTCTGGAATCACCGAAGATGTATTTACTGTTTTATCTATTGAAAACTCCGTTAAATCACGATCCTCCTACGGAGGCACATCACCAGAAGAGGTGCAATTCCAAATTGATAGATGGAAAAAGGAACTAGGATGAGATATTTTGCTTTGGCTCTGCTTTTGTGTTTTGCAGCAGCAGGCTGTGGTGTGGATGGCCCACCTAAAGCCCCTATTCAAATAGAAAAAACATAAAACAATAATGAGCTTTTGGAAAATTAAATGACGCAACTTAAATTCGCCGATAGTATATCAAGGTTGGGAACGGAGTCTGCTTTTACCGTTTTAGCTAAAGCAAATGAATTAGCCGCCAGTGGTAAAGACATTATAAATCTTGGAATTGGCCAGCCTGACTTCAAGACACCAGAACATATAGTAAAAGCAGGCATAAAAGCGCTTGAAGATGGGCATCACGGATACACTCCAGCCAACGGGATTCCCGAATTGAGAGAAGCCGTCGCATATGACTTAGAAAAACGCCATCAAACTTCAGTAAATCCGAAAAATATAATCGTT
>QOQI01000039.1 GCA_003332035.1 Paracoccaceae bacterium | reverse complement strand
ACCGAGAGGAAGGGCTGCTCATATACCCGGGTAGCATGGGGTCTGCCCGCCGCATTCCAAATAAATGATCCAGCCGGGTAATCCTGCCAATCGGGAGTGCCAAAACGCCACCCTGATCTTTTTGACAGGTTTAAATAGAGCTCTGGCGCGTCATGTTTATGGTCCCTGTACAGCGTCCGTGGACCCAACATGAAAATGCCAAGTCGAAAACCTAGATGCTGATAACCGCATGCAGCTGGCCCGATTAGCAGAGTATGCAGATTACACTTTTTATAACCATCGCCTACGTCGTCACTGTTCGGATAAAATAAGCCTGTATCTTCAAGCCACATCAGATCATCTTTCGTCGCTGCCAGGTGAGTTTTGATATCCTGCAATTCTGGAGCATCAATCCCGGCGATAGCATTCTTCAGAACCTCATCATGCCGGGTCCCTTGGGGAGGCAGATCAATGAGTTTTTCGTCAGAAAGATCCATACCCTTCAGCTTGTCCAACGTTAGATCAACACCGTACATACCAGCCCCGTGATCCTGGATATAGTTAACAATGGAATGAATAAGTGCTTGAATACGATGTTGCTTTTTTGTCATTATTATTGGCCCGAACGCGTTGCAAATATAATACTTAAAATCAAGTAGCCAATAAAGTAAAATGACGTAATTAGCCAATCATTTGTCTGGCTCATTGTCTGACGGAAAATTGAATAAAACTCACGTAAATTTCGCTAAATCATTGATTTTACAGGTGAGCAATGTAGGATTTAAACCTATAACTCACTGACTAAAAGCCAATTACTCTACCAACTGAGCTATAAGTCAGTGAGCGCTCATCCGATTGAAAAAATCTATATCGTGAATTGTAAGATTTCCCGATAAAATAACGGACGTAATCACTACCCAAATAACTGCAGATATGCCTGTTGTTATCCAAGCTTTCTTTTTTAATTTGGGGTTTGTAGGTGCTCCTGCGTGAGTTCCAGGTTCAACTTCTCCAACATCACCCTGGGTCTCTAGTCTGATTGGAAGAGCAATCAAGAAAACCAAAAACCAAATTACAAAAAAAAGAACCAGCGCAGAAGTGATACCCATGTAAATTTAAACCTGCTCTAATTCTATAAGTGTTCCAGTAAAATCTTTCGGGTGCAAAAATAAAACAGGCTTACCATGAGCACCGATTTTAGGTTCACCAGAACCTAAAATGCGTGCACCCTCAGCGCTTAAATGATCTCTTGCTTTAATAATATCCTGAACCTCGTAGCATATGTGATGTATCCCACCAGAAGGGTTTTTCTCCAAAAAAGCATTTATGGGACTGTTTTCACCCAACGGGTATAGTAACTCAATCTTAGTATTTGGAAGTTCAATAAATATCACTGTCACGCCATGATCTGGTTCATCTTGAGGCTCACCCACTGATGCCCCCAACATTTGTTTATATTGGGCGGCGGCTTCCATTAAATCGGGAACAGCTATAGCAACATGATTTAATCTACCGATCATTTTTCACTCCAATTATTCTTGCGGTATTATTCGCAAGTTCAATTCCATTAGTTGATCTGGTAATGGATCACTGGGAGCTTCCATCATTAAATCTTCCGCTCTCTGGTTCATCGGAAACATAATAACTTCTCTTATATTTTGCTGATCTGCTAGCAACATGACAATTCTATCAATTCCCGCTGCACAACCACCGTGGGGTGGAGCCCCATATTGAAAAGCATTGACCATTCCACCAAATCTATTTTTAACTTCAGCTTGATCATAGCCAGCAATTTCAAAGGCCTTAAACATAATCTCAGGGCGATGATTTCGGATAGCTCCTGATACTAATTCATAGCCATTACACGCCAAATCATATTGAAAGCCTTTTACCTGCAAAGGATCAGCCTCTAAGGCCGCCATTCCACCCTGCGGCATTGAAAATGGATTATGTTCAAAATCAATTTTACCACTTTCCTCATCTTTTTCATAAATTGGAAAATCGACAATCCATGCAAAAGCGAAGCGATCATAATCTGTTAGCTTAAGCTCATCACCTATTACGTCTCTAGCTTTGCCTGCTACTTTTTCGAAGTTTTTAGGTTTACCACCCAAAAAGAAAGCAGCATCTCCCGTGCCAAGACCTAATTGTGCACGCAAAGCTTCCGTTCTCTCGGGACCAATATTTTTTGCCAATGGTCCCGCAGCTTCCATCCCATCTCCATTGTCTCGCCAGAATATGTAACCCATTCCAGGAAGGCCTTCTTTTTGAGCAAACGCATTCATTCTGTCACAAAATTTTCTACTGCCACCAGTAGGTGCAGGAATAGCTCTAATTTCTGTTCCTTCTTGTTCTAATAAATTTGCAAATATTGCAAAGCCAGAGCCTCTGAAATGTTCGGAAACAACTTCCATTTTTATTGGGTTTCTCAAGTCGGGCTTATCTGTTCCATACCACTTAGCGGAATCTTCATAGCTTATCTGAGGCCACTCCGAAGGATTATCTACTTTACGGTTAGAACCAAATTCTTCAAAAACACCAGCTATTACTGGAGAAATTGTGTCAAATACATCTTGCTGAGTAACAAAACTCATTTCCACATCAAGTTGATAAAAATCTGTTGGAGAACGATCTGCGCGAGGATCTTCATCTCTAAAACAAGGTGCGATTTGAAAATATTTATCAAAGCCAGAAACCATTATTAACTGCTTAAATTGCTGTGGGGCTTGAGGTAGCGCATAAAATTTACCTGGATGAAGCCGTGACGGTACTAAAAAATCTCGTGCACCTTCTGGACTGGAAGCTGTTATGATAGGTGTCTGATACTCTCTGAAATTCAAATCCCACATTCTTTTTCGAATAGACGCCACGACATCAGATCTTAATGTCATGTTTTTCTGCATAATTTCCCGTCGAAGATCCAAATATCGATATTTTAAGCGGGTCTCCTCCGGGTATTCTTGATCTCCAAAGACTATTAGAGGAAGCTCTTCAGAAGCTCCTAAAACCTCCAGATCACGCACAAATACTTCGATTTCTCCAGTTGGAATTTTGGCATTCACCAAACTGTCGTCTCTGGCCTTAACATTTCCATCAATTCTTATACACCATTCTGACCGAACTTTCTCCATATCTGAGAAAACCGGGCTATCAGGATCACACAAGACTTGCGTGATACCATAATGATCCCTCAAATCTATAAATAGTACACCGCCATGGTCACGAATTCTGTGAACCCAGCCAGACAGACGAACGTTATTTCCAACGTTTGTTTTATTTAAATCAGCACATGTGTGACTACGATAAGCATGCATAATTAAATTTCCCAAAGCGAGTTTTGTAACGGCGATACAACTCTTTGTCGGTCAGATGTCAAGTCTAGCTGCTCAAAACTGCATTAATTTCACCACGGAGTGCATTTCCAACAGTTATTTTTTCTGCCTCTTGAAGGTCAGAGTAAGTAACAATTCCAACTTTGCAGCTACCTTCTTCAATTTTTTTCCGTCTCAGCACCCCAGGCAAACATCCACTTGAAAGCGGTGGTGTGAACCACTGACTAGATTTTTTTACAAAAATGTTGGTTATGGTTCCCTCACATACTTCATTGCGTTCATTTAGATAAATAAACTCATCTATGCCATCAGGCAATTTGGCTCGTTCGGTATCATATAATGCCCGATTAGAGCTTTTATGCAGTAACCAAGGGTCAGACGAGCTCAAAATTGAATCTGAAAGGAGCAAGGTCCAGGCTTCGGGGTTAGGATTTAGAATTGATGTTGAAAGGTTAGTTTCCCCACTAATACTTAATGTCAGTCTACAACGAAGGCGTTTTTCCGACTTAATTTTGAATACTTGGTCCCTAATTTTTCTTATTTCAAATTTAAACCTTAGGTTTCCTGCAGACTTACACATTCTCTCCAAGTGAAAATCAATGTCGGGCGCGCCCTTTTCTGGATCCCACAAGAAGGTTTCAATAAGCTCTATGTCTTCTCTAATATTTGAGTAAACCGGGACTTCCAAAGTGCTTCCTCGTATTCAGATTTTGCAGTGCTATCAAAGACAACTCCACCACCAACATTCAATACTGCTTTTCCATTTTGCATCAATAAAGTCCGGATAGCCACATTGAACTCAGAGCTTCCATCCGGAGCCATCCACCCAATTGTTCCACAATAGATATCCCGAGGTCTTTGTTCCAACTCATGTATTATCTCCATTGCACGAATTTTTGGAGCCCCCGTTATTGAACCGCAAGGAAACAAAGCTTCAAAAAGCTCGGTTATTGTGGTTTTTTTATTCATTTTACCAATAATTAAGGAAGTCATTTGGTGAACAGTTTCGTAAGTTTCTACTTTATATAACTCTGGCACCTTAACCGTTCCAACCTTGCTTATTCTTGAAATATCGTTCCGCAACAAATCAACAATCATAAGATTTTCAGCACGATTTTTAATATCATTTTTTAAGAATTTTAAATTTTGTTTGTCTTTTTCAACATCTTGATCCCGTGGTTGTGTACCCTTCATCGGCCTAGTAGCGATATTCATTTGAGTATCAGTCTTGAAGAATAATTCAGGAGAACGAGAGAGAATGGATGTTTCAGTGTCTAATTCAACAAAAGCGCCATGTTTAACTTTCTGTGTTTTTTGCAGATCTTTGTAAAAGGTCCAGGGGTCGCCTGTAAAATCAGCAAACAGGCTAAATGTAAGATTAGCCTGATAAATATCACCTGCCTCTATATAGGCTAAAACTTTATCAAAGGCCTCTTTATACTTCGTTTCATCCCATTCAGGAACGAATGGAGATATTGAGTAAGTAGAATTTGCTAAATTTGTGCTACTTGGCCCATCAAAAACACCAAACTGAATTAGAGGGATGGGCCGCCATGAATGAGTTAAAGAGGTGAGTTTTGTCTCCAAAACATATGATAACTCGTAGGAAGCTAGCCCCGCTATCCAATATCCCTCGTCTAAGGAATTTTGAAGTTCTTCTAAAGCGGTGCTGACTTCAGAAGGATGGCACGCCTTGATTATTTTTAAAGGATTTTCAAACCAATGGAGTTTCGGCTTTGGCGCTGTATCAAAATAGATTTTCAAATTTTATGCCCTTAGTGTTACCACAAACATATAGCCTTTCTTATAACCACATTACAGGTCTGAAACCGGTTATTCTTGGAAAATTTACGATACCTCTTGCACCAGAAGTAATGTCAACTATAACGCATGAAATTTGCTAAAACACGATCCAATAACACCACTAGGATCTGGAAAAAGAAAAATGCCTAAAAGAACTGATATCAAATCCATAATGATTATTGGTGCTGGCCCAATTGTAATAGGCCAGGCCTGTGAGTTTGACTACTCTGGAGCGCAAGCATGCAAGGCACTTAGGGAAGAGGGCTTTAGGGTAGTTCTTGTTAACTCAAATCCAGCTACAATAATGACAGACCCGGAATTGGCCGATGCTACTTACATTGAACCCATCACTGCAGAAGTCGTTGCTAAAATCATTGAAAAGGAGCGCCCCGACGCTCTGTTGCCCACCATGGGTGGCCAAACGGGTTTAAATACTGCACTTGAATTAGAGTCTATGGGCGTTTTGGACAAATTCAATGTCGAAATGATCGGTGCTAAACGCGATGCTATAGAAATGGCTGAGGATAGAAAATTATTCCGTGAGGCTATGGACAGACTTGGGCTCGAAAATCCAAAGGCTGCAATTGTAACTGCCCCAAAAAATTCTGATGGAACAACAAGCCTAAACGAAGGCGTTCAAATTGCTCTAAAAGCGCTTGATAAAATCGGGCTACCAGCAATTATCAGACCAGCTTTCACATTGGGTGGCACGGGAGGCGGCGTGGCATACAACCGAGCTGACTATGAACATTTTTGTCGTACTGGGATGGACGCATCGCCCGTAAATCAAATTCTAATTGATGAATCCTTACTTGGCTGGAAAGAATTTGAAATGGAAGTTGTTCGTGACAAAGCGGACAATGCAATTATCGTTTGTGCAATCGAGAACGTAGATCCAATGGGCGTGCATACTGGAGACTCGATCACAGTCGCGCCTGCTTTAACGCTGACTGATAAAGAATATCAAATTATGCGAAACGGCTCCATTGCAGTATTACGTGAAATAGGCGTTGAAACGGGTGGATCCAATGTTCAGTGGGCGGTAAACCCAAAAGACGGGCGGATGGTCGTGATTGAGATGAACCCCAGGGTTTCTAGATCTTCAGCACTTGCCTCAAAAGCAACTGGTTTTCCCATAGCCAAAATCGCAGCAAAATTAGCTATTGGTTACACATTAGACGAGTTAGACAACGATATAACAAAAGTAACTCCTGCCTCTTTTGAGCCGACAATAGACTACGTAGTAACTAAAATCCCTAGGTTTGCATTCGAAAAATTTCCTGGGTCAGAGCCTAATCTCACAACTGCTATGAAGTCTGTCGGAGAGGTGATGTCTATTGGCCGAACTTTTCATGAAAGTTTACAGAAAGCCTTAACATCTTTGGAGACAGGACTGACTGGTTTCGATGAAATAGAAATTCCAGGTTCTGATGACACATCTTCGATTATAAATGCTTTAAGCAAACAAACTCCCGATAGAATATTAACGATCGCACAGGCAATGCGTTTAGGTATCGAAAACGATGAAATTCATGCCGTTACAATGTATGATCCTTGGTTTATTGAACGTATAAGAGAAATTGTGGATATGGAGGAAAGTATTCGCAAGACAGGTTTACCGTCTTCAGAAGAGAATCTAAGAAGCTTGAAAATGCTAGGGTTTACCGATGCCCGCTTAGCGAAAATTACAGGTTTAACTGAACTGGAAGTTAGAAAAAAACGTTATGATCTTGGTATAACTGCAGTCTTTAAAAGGATTGATACTTGTGCTGCAGAGTTTGAAGCCCAAACCCCATATATGTACTCAACGTATGAAGCTCCTATGTTCGGTGATGTGGAATGTGAAGCGCGACCATCAGCTGAAAAAAAAGTTGTCATACTTGGCGGAGGGCCAAACCGCATCGGTCAAGGTATAGAATTTGATTATTGCTGTTGTCACGCATGCTTTGCACTGACCGACGCTGGTTATGAAACTATAATGGTTAACTGCAATCCCGAAACCGTATCAACAGATTACGATACATCAGACCGTCTATATTTTGAGCCGCTGACCTTTGAGCATGTTATGGAAATACTCAATGTCGAGCAAAAGAACGGTACTCTTCATGGCGTAATAGTGCAATTTGGAGGACAAACGCCACTTAAGCTTGCAAAAGCTTTAGAAGAGCACGGTATTCCAATTCTAGGAACAACACCCGATGCAATTGACTTGGCTGAAGACAGGGAACGTTTCCAAGCCTTGGTAAATAAACTCCAACTTAAACAACCTAACAATGGAATTGCTTCAAGTGAAAGCGAAGCAATGGAAATTGCTAATCAAATTGGCTTCCCATTAGTTATTCGCCCTTCATATGTACTTGGTGGCAGAGCTATGGAGATAGTTCACAACAAAGACCAACTTGAAAAATATATTAACAATGCAGTCGTTGTATCTGGTTCAAGCCCTGTTTTACTGGATGGCTATCTTGCCGGAGCCGTAGAATGCGATGTAGATGCGCTTTGTGACGGATCAGAAGTGCATATCGCCGGGATAATGCAACATATAGAAGAGGCTGGAGTACATTCTGGAGACAGTGCCTGTTCATTACCTCCCTATTCTCTTTCTAAAAAAATAATTGAAGAGCTAGAAGTACAAACCAAAGCTCTCGCTATTGGACTAAACGTCGTAGGTCTAATGAATGTACAATTCGCAGTAAAAGACGAAGAAGTTTATTTGATTGAAGTAAACCCTAGAGCTTCAAGAACAGTTCCTTTTGTTGCCAAAGCAACTGATAGCGCAATCGCTTCAATCGCAGCAAGATTAATGGCCGGTGAAAAATTGTCAGACTTTTCCAAAAGAGAGCCCTACAAACAAGTGGGCTATCACGAGAAATTACCAAAAACAGATCCAATGACGCTAGCTGACCCCAATATGCCCTGGTTTAGTGTTAAAGAAGCCGTGATGCCATTTGCACGGTTTCCTGGAGTTGACACACTATTAGGTCCAGAAATGCGTTCAACTGGAGAGGTCATGGGATGGGATAGAAACTTTGCAAGAGCATTTTTAAAAGCTCAACTTGGCGCTGGTATGAACCTACCCACGTCTGGCAAAGTTTTCTTCTCAATAAAAGATAGTGATAAAACGCCACTTCTTTTGGAAACGGCGCGACTCTTAACAGAAATTGGTTTTGAATTGGTCGCGACAAGAGGAACAGCAATATTTATTCAAAAAGATGGTATAAATTGTGAAGTAGTAAATAAAGTTCACGAGGGTCGCCCAAACATCGTAGACCGTATGAAAAATAATGAAATCTCATTGGTTATGAATACTACTGAAGGCGTACAATCTATCAGGGACAGCCGCGATATTAGATCAGTGGCACTATTTGATAAAATACCATATTTCACCACGGCCGCAGCGGCGAATGCTGCCGCATTAGCCATTCAATCTTATGCCGACGGTGAAATAGAAGTTAAACCGTTACAAAATTAGTTATCTAAACAAATTTGCAAAAAATTTTTACTAGATAATGATGTTTAAAGCGCTGTCTTTTTATTTTCAGGCACATGTACGGCAATGTAGTAATTGGGATCTTTGGCTTGCTTTATAACAGCTGGTATAATTTCTTTATATGCCTCGAATAAAGATTGCGGTTTGGGCAAATGTTCTTTGATCAAATCATGCAGTTTCGGTAGCTGGTGAGATGGAACCATAGGAAACATGTGGTGTTCTATATGATATTCCATTTTCCAGTAGATGAAACTGAATACAGGGTTCAGTCGAATAGATCTAGTAGATAACCTGTGATCCTTTACGTCCTCCTTCAAACCGAGGTGCTGTGTTATCCCCCAAACAATGTTTAAAGTTGCAAAAAATTTTGGGACTAAAATTAATAATATGGGCAACCAGGAACCCAGAGCAAAAGAAGCCAAAATTATAACTAGCCAAAGAAGGACATAAATCCGCGAATTTCTAATACATGAGGCTTTTTTATGGTCTGGTATACATTCCTTCATAACTCTGGTTTCAATTCTCAGCGCATGCTGTAGAATTTCGAAATGTAAAGATCTATGCAGGTTTAGAAGACCAAAACCAGGAATAAATATGACCAGAAACTCAATAAGCGTGCGCGGTTTCCAAAAAATACTACCTTCAACCTCAAAATCGTGAGGATCTACCGACGAAGCTGTATGGGTATGATGTAATGAATGTGTACAACGAAACCGTACAGCTTCAAAATTATTCATAAAACTAGCTATTTCATAAAAAAAATCGTTCAAACGACGTGTTTTAAATGCTGTTCGATGGCCACACTCATGCCAGATTGCATCAGCACCACCCCAAAGTGTACAGTAAGCTAAGTAAGGGACGATAAACCACCAACTACCCCAAGTTAAGATACAAACAAACCCCAGCCCAAATAATGAAGTAAAAAAAATGGTCAGATGTTTCCAGCCCTCATAATCACTTCGAACCGCGAGGTCTTTCATCTTTATTTTATCCATTTTTATCCTAAACCAAGGCTCTGTGGAGTTCTGTCTTTCTTTCTGCAATTTTAAACTCTTTTCTGGTTTCAAATTTTAAAAACAACCTAAGGAAATTTAATCCGATCACCTATAATTATGGATGCCCTATTCAAATAGTCAAACTTAGATTTATACCTTTTGCAAAAATAAAATTTTTGAAAGAGTATGACTATTTTGAATTCAAATTGATTGCACCAAAATTTTCGGCTAGCCTTGGATTAAGAAAATGCGCAAGTATAATTATATCACGAGATTTTAAGATGAATTACCACACACCTTCAAATTTTTCAGATGCTTCTGCTATCGCATCTAGTTCAAAAGGGAAGACCCGTTTTCTAGCTGGCGGTACTGACGTGCTCGTCCAAATGCGGTCCGATATCATTACCCCAGATGACTTGATTGACGTTAAAAAAATTCAAGGTGTAAAAGATATCACCAAAAACAAAGATGGTAGCTGGACACTAGGAATAGCCGTAACAGGTGCCGAAATGTCAGAGCATGCAGAATTTAAAAAAGCTTGGCCAGGTTTGGTAGAGGCCACAGATTTAATTGGATCCACACAAATCCAAGGGCGGGCAACCATAGTTGGAAACCTGTGTAATGGATCACCGGCAGCAGATAGTGTTCCAGCTCAAATCGCAGCTGGAGCCACTGTTTCAATAATCGGTCCTTCCGGTGAAAGAATAGTAGCTGTTGAGGACATACCCACCGGGCCCAGCAAAACATCTCTAGGCAAAGGCGAGCTTATTTCAGCTATTCATATCCCAGACAGAGGGAAAAATGCGGGTGATGCCTATTTAAGATTCATCCCGAGAACAGAAATGGATATCGCAGTTGTTGGATGTGGGGTTAGTTTGCGCTTGGATAATGGGATAATAGCCGAAGCACGCGTAGCTCTTGGAGCGGTAGCGCCCACAGTTCTGTTAGTTGACGAATGCTCTAAAGCTCTAATTGGAACCAAATTAGATGAAACAGCATTGAAAAAATTAGCCCGAGCAGCAGAAAATGCGTGTAATCCGATTAATGACAAAAGAGGAACAATAGAGTTTAGAACAGAAGTCGCAGGTGTTCTAGCTGTACGCACCGCTAAGAAAGCTTATGATCGAGCACAAGGGAAATAATGATGAATAATATGCATGTGACTGCCAAAGTTAACGGTGACGAAGTTGAATTCCTATGTGATCCTCGGGAAACGCTACTGGATGTTTTGAGGGACCGCCTGAACTTGACGGGAACTAAAGAAGGTTGTGGCACAGGCGATTGCGGTGCATGCACTGTCACGGTTGACGACCGCCTTGTTTGTTCATGCTTGATGTTGGGTGTTGAAGCGAGCGGCAAAAGTATTGGAACCATAGAGGGTATGGCGGAAGAAGACACACTACATCCACTCCAGAAAAAGTTTGTTGAGCACGCAGCTCTACAATGTGGCATTTGTACTCCAGGAATTCTTGTCGCCGCAAAAAATTTATTAGAAAAAAACCCTGATCCCAATGAACAACAGATACGGTATTGGTTAGCTGGTAATCTTTGCCGATGTACTGGATATGATAAGATTATAAGGGCTGTTCAAGATGCAGCGAAAGAGATGAGGGAAGCATCCTAATGGCAAAAGATGAACTCAGTAATAATTTTAAATATATAGGTACTCGTCCAAATAGACCTGATGGTTTAGATAAAGTAACTGGGCGAGCAAAGTATGGAGCAGATTTTAATGTACCAAACATGCTTCACGCAGCTGTGCTTCGCTCTCCTCACGCTCATGCACGCATTATTAAAATTGACACCTCTAAAGCGGAGGCTCTGTCAGGGGTAAAGGCGTTTGTAACTCGAGCTGATTTTCCTGATGGGCTAAAAGGAGAAAATTTTTATCTACAGGAGAATACAATCGCCGGTGATAGAGCTCTATATGATGGACACGCAGTAGCAGCCGTCGCTGCAACATCAGCATTAGCAGCTAAAGATGCCATTAAGCTTATTGAAATAGAATATGAACTCCTCCCACATGTAACTGATGTAGATGAAGCTATGAAACCGGATGCCCCTGTTATCAGAGAGGGTGCACAAGATCATTCTGTTCCAGAGGGCTTGCCTCCCAATATTGTATCTTACATGGATTTTGGTCACGGAGATCTTGAAGCAGGGTTTTCTGATGCTGACCTCGTAATGGAAAAAACTTATAAAACAGAGGCCGCACATCAAGGTTACATTGAACCACATGCTTGCGTTGGTCAGCTTGGTCAAGATGGAAAAGGTGAAATGTGGATCTGTACGCAGGGCCAATGGTTTATAAGAAAAATGTGTGCATCAGTCCTTGGATTGGAAGCTTCTCAACTTCGGGTAACACCATCAGAGATAGGTGGCGGTTTTGGTGGAAAAACTACAATTTTTTCTGAAGCCCTTTCGCTTGCCCTTTCACGAAAAGCAGGTGGACGGCCAGTAAAATTGGTAATGACCCGATCAGAAGTTCTGCGTGCAACTGGCCCAACTGCTTCAGCTTCAATGGACGTTAAAATAGGCATGAAGAAAAATGGAAAGATGACAGCCGCTTCAGCAGTTTTTCGAATGCAAGGCGGAGCCTTTCCAGGCATGGCACCCACCGGCATGGCATTAGAGTGCGCATTTGCTAATTATCAACTTCCTGCTGTCCATCATACTGGTTATGACGTGCTTTCTAACCGGCCCAAGTCAGCAGCATACAGAGCTCCAGGATCCCCGATGGCCGCGTTTGCAGTAGAAAGTCTTGTGGATGAATTATGCCGCGAATTAAACCTAGACCCGATTGATGTAAGGCTTTTAAACGGCTCT
>QOQI01000038.1 GCA_003332035.1 Paracoccaceae bacterium | reverse complement strand
GAAAATTCTGAAATACCAGGGTTATGGCAAACTACAAGCAATGTGTTTGCTTTAACTTGCCTTACCTGATGAAAAATTTCTTCTGAAGGAGCTAAATAGAGTTTTTTCTTTTTTTCTAATGGGCAATTTATTTTTAACTCATCAAATGTTTCCACCGTGCGTTTGGCTGCGGAAATTATAGCAAAATCTGGAAGTAAATTATTTGTCCTTAACCAGCTTCCTAACGCACTCGCTGACCTGGCACCACGCGCATTTAAGGGACGGTCAAAGTCAGATAAGTTCCCTCACCAAGTTGATTTTGCATGCCGCATTAGTATCAAGGTTTTCATCTTAAAAAATTCTCCATATGGAATGAGGACTGTTCAAATTCACGCAAATTGGCTCCAACTGGGCAAGCACGGCGAGCATTACATCCCAAACTTTTGCAGTTACTGCTGTCTAAACTGGTTATGTGATCTTTGCATTGGATTACATCATAACCGGCTTCAGTAAACGCATCTACTGGACAAGCGCTTAAGCAGGGCGCGGGACACTTTGCGCATGGGTTTTCAAAATCATAGTCATTTGTTTTTGCCTCATTAATTGCTAGAGCTCCCCGAAACGACACAAAAAGGCCTCTATCTTTATGGACAGCTAAATGAACCGGTGATGACCAGACTGCACCGGATCTAAGCGCCCAAGAAAAAAATGGCTTATAGGGCTCTTCACCAAAAGGATAGAGCGCAGTGCATTCATTTTGTGCTGCAATATTATCAATTATTCTTTTTGACCACCGATCTAAAGGATTAGCTTCTTCATCCCTAAATTCCTTGCTAGCTTTAAAAATTTTCCAAAAATTTGGCTCATCAGGGCCAAGCAGCAAAATAGACTGTGCTTCTTTCGGAACCGGGTCACCATCGTTAACTTCTAGTTCACCCAAAATAATCATCCCAGCTGAGTGAATATCTTTCTCTAACGCTAATTTATCCATTTTTCTTGAAAGGAAGACCAAGGCTCCAGCCTAATTTTTCTGGCTTTTCATCTTGCCAATTGAGTCCAACTTCCATGTCTTTATGGCTATTTTTCGGATAGGATTTATAGGTTTGAAAAATATGATCCCAAATAGAAAGAGCAAAGCCAAAATTGGTATCATGTTCAATACGATCACTTGAATGGTGTATTCGGTGCATATCAGGGGTCACTATCAGTAGTCTCAAAAATTTATCAATTTGGTTTGGAATCTTAATGTTAGCATGATTAAACATGGAACTTCCGTTTAGTAAGATTTCAAAAGTTAAAACGAGCAGTGGGTCTGCGCCTAAGGCATAAACTAAGCCAATTTTTAAGGCCATTGATAGAGCTATTTCGATGGGATGAAATCGAATGGCAGTCGAAATATCCATTTCGGTATCAGAGTGGTGAACTCTATGAATACGCCATAAAAAACCAATCTTGTGAGTGAGTAAATGCTGTAGCCATATAAAGAAATCCAATAATAGGATAACCAATATCAACTCAATCCAAAAGGAAAAATCAATACGGTTAAATAAGCCAATACTCAAATTTTGGGCGTCGAATGCGGCACCAATTGCGAGTAGAGGCAAAGCAAATGAAAATAATCTTAAAGTCAAAACATTTAAAAAGCTTACCGACCAGTTGGTAATCCATCGGCGAGCTTTACTTTTGGTGACGATCCTGCGTGGGAATATATATTCTGTTGCTGCAAAAACGAAAAACAGCCCGAAGAATATAGATAAACGTATTATTCCTTCTTGCTCCATTTCGTCTCCTTTACAAAATAGTTAGCTAGGAATTCTCAATTGGCAATGAAGTTTGTTAATTTCTAATTAAAGAGCCAGCACCATGTTCAGTAAATAGCTCTAACAGGCATGCATTAGGTACGCGGCCATCTAATATAACAACTGCCCGCACACCATCATTTAAAGCATAAAGAGCTGTTTCGGTTTTCGGTATCATACCGTCAGAAATAACTCCTTCTTTAATCATATCTTTAATTTGTTGAGCAGAGAGTTCTGTTATCACTTCTTGATTGCTATTTTTTACTCCAGATACGTCGGTCAACAGTAGTAATCGGTCAGCTTTCAATGCTGCAGCAATGGCTCCAGCTGCTGTATCAGCATTTATGTTAAATGTTTCACCATTTGGCCCATATCCCAAGGGTGCAATGACTGGAATGGTATCATTTTCGATCAGCGTGTTTATAACATATGGATTGATTTTTGAAGGTGAGCCAACCATTCCCAAATCTTTATCTGTTTGCTTGCATTCAATTAGTTTGGCGTCTTTTCCAGATAGCCCGACGGCGCGTCCCCCTTGATCGTTAATGGCTTGAACAATTTTTTTATTAACGTTACCGCTGAGCACCATTTCAACAACTTCCATAGTTGCCTGGTCTGTAACCCTTTTACCATTTATGAAATTAGATTCTATATTTAGCTTTTCCAGCATTGCATTGATCATAGGGCCACCACCATGAACAATGATCGGATTAATCCCCACTTGGCGCATAAGTGCCACATCCCTAGCGAAAGTTTCCATACCTTGATCACTGGTCATAGCATGTCCACCTAACTTAATAACGACTATGGCTTCAGTATATCTCTGTAAGTAAGGAAGTGCTTCAGAAAGAGTGCGCGCAGTAGCAATCCAGTCTCGGTTCATATCTTGTTTCTTCATTTTCACTTCCTAAAGCCCATCACTATTTCGTCCATACTATAAAAGGGCGCAAGTTAAAACTAGACTAACATGGCAATAATAGATCTGAGAGTTGGAATTCCCCACCCTCTCTCTGAAGATGTTAAAATGATTTCTGGGAATGCGGCTGGATGTTTTTGTAGACTAGCTCTAACCTGTTTCAGAATGTTTTCGCGATCCTTTTCTTTGACTTTGTCCAACTTAGTTAAAACTACTTGGAAGGTGACAGCAGAGCTGTCGAGCATTGACATTATTTCTGTATCAACTTTTTTTACACCATGCCTACTATCCACCAACACAAACGCTCTGCGAAGAGATTGCCGACCGGCTAGATATCGTTTCAGTAGGTTTTGCCATTTTTCAACAACCTTGATTGGTGCGTTTGCATATCCATACCCTGGGAGGTCAACTAGGTAATGATTGTCTGGAATAGAAAAAAAATTTATTTCCTGGGTACGCCCAGGGGTATTTGAGGCTCTTGCTAGACCTTTTCTTCCAGTTAAAGCATTAATTAAACTGGATTTTCCAACATTAGAGCGACCTGAAAAGCAAACTTCAATTTTATCTGGGTTTGGCAATCCTGGCATATCAACAACCCCTTTAACAAAGCTTGTCTCTTTGGAAAATAATAGGCGGCCGAGTTCTTTTTTTTTCTCGTCCAACTCCTCATATATAGGAAATGAAAGCTTCAACTTAAGACCTCTACTGGGTCACCAGATTTTATTTGTCCCATAGAAGTAGCTGTTGCGGCCACTGTGAAGTCTTCTTGCCCCAAACTGTCTAAAGCCCTTAAGGTATCTACATCCCGCAATCCTGACTTTGGATTTGCAGTTGTGGCACGGCACCTAACGATCTTCTCTTCTATTTTAAAAGTAGCATCACCGATCTTTAGATTTTTCCCAATCCACTTGTTTTCATCCCATGGTTTGCAGCCGTCTATCCAGAGATTGCACCTCCAACGTAGCAATGATAGTTTTTCGCCAACTTGTTTTTCAACTTCTCGATGGCTAGCAAGGTTTCCGATGCTTATTGAAGGAAAGTTAGTATCAGTCATTCCGGTTTGAGTTGATCGCACCAACTTTCTTGATGCGGCTCGACCTTCTGGCATTAAAGGGCTAACCCAATTTATAAAATCATCAGAGTCACTGTCGGGGTTAATGCATATTGTTCCAAGCGACGGATGACTTAATTTTAACTTTTTGTCAGGTGTCCAGGTTGTAGAGATAGCAGCCAATTGCGGTGCTTTGGCGACACGTGAAAAATTCCTACATGGAACCCAATTAGAGCCGTCTACGTCGCTTTGCTCGTGAACCACCGCCCAGTTGCGGTCTAGGGGTAATGTTTTGCCGTTGTAAATATTGATAGTTTCAAGATGTTCGGAGCCGTGAGATTTGATAGGGTATCTCCAAATCTGGGCTAACTTCACTCTGCACCTTTTTTCTTCTTGAAACTTTGTAAAATATTACCAAAAACATCTGGCTTGTATCCTTGCCGCCGCATAATCAAATATTGCTGGATAAATGTTATCGTGTTGTTTGCGATCCAATAGATTACAAGGCCACTAGCAAAAGTACCAAGCATGAACATGAATACCCAGGGCATCCAGGCAAAAATCATGGCTTGAGTTTTATCAGTAGGGGCTGGATTAAGCTTTTGTTGAAGCCACATGGAAATACCCAATAATATTGGAAGAATCCCGAGTGAAATAATTGCTAAAATAGAACCAGGAGTCGTTGGGTTTGCCCAAGGCAACAAACCGAATAAGTTTAAGATAGTTGATGGATCTGGGGCAGATAAATCTCTTATCCATCCAAACCATGGCTCATGTCTCAGTTCAAGTGTTACAAATATCACCTTATAGAGCGAAAAGAAAATTGGGATCTGGATCAAGATCGGTAAGCAACCGCTTGCTGGATTGACTTTTTCTTTCTTGTATAACCCCATCATTTCTTGTTGAAGTTTTTGGCGATCATCACCAACCCGCTCTTTAATTTTCTCCATTTCGGGTTGTAACTCTTTCATCTTAGCCATCGAAGCGTAGGATTTATACGCTAATGGAAAAAGGACGGCTTTTATTATCAATGTTAGGCCAATTATGGACCAGCCCATGTTTCCAATGATTAAATTTAACCAATGAAGTACCGCAAACATGGGCTTTGTTAGGAAGAAAAACCAACCCCAGTCTATACTATCAAGAAAACCGGTAACACCGGCCTGCTCGTACTTTCGTATAGTATCCCATTCTTTTGCCCCAGCGAAGAGTTGGGTGCTAACAGATGTTGTGGCTCCGTTAGCGATTACTGTTGAGGGCATTACTGCTTCGACCTGGTAAATATTCTGAGAAGAAAAATATTTGGTTGTTGATCTAAAAGACGAAGACTGATCCGGGATAAGCGTAGTCATCCAGTAATGGTCAGTGAAACCTGTCCACCCGCTGTTTTGAACCTCAACGCGCTCAGCGTGGGTCCCTTCTTTTTCTAAAACCGGCAAATCAGCTATATCGTCATAATCCTCTTCGGATAATTCGCCGTCAGACATACGGATAATACCTTCATGTAAAATGAAAAAGTTTTTCATATCCTTTGGTTCGCCATGACGGCGTAATAGGCCATATGGTCTTAAAGAAATTTCAGCACCAGAATTATTTTCAATACCTTGTTCAACAGTAAACATATATTTTTCATCAACAGATATTTTACGCATAAATTTCACGCCATTTCCGTTATCCCATATCAATGATACAGGGGATGAAGGTGTTAAAAAATTATTGCCAACAACCGTCCAAATCGTATTGGGGTTGGGTACCTGGTCTGGTTTTATACCTACCGCTGGTGCCCATCCAAAAGCTGCGTAGTAGGCTTCAGGTTGGCCCACGGGGCTCAATAATGTAACGATCTCTGACTCTTCTGCAATAGTATTTCGATACTTTTTCAAGGAAAGCTGGTCAATCCGACCACCCTGCGTAGAAATAGCGCCACTTAAAAGTTCATTTTCGATCTGAATGCGCTCGGCCTCAACAGCAATTTTGGTCTCTCCGGTATCAACTAGAGTTACTTTGTCAGAGTCTGTAATAGGTGCTAAGTCACTATCCTCAGATTGCTCCTGAGTGTTTTCGATATCGTTTCTAACTGGCTCAGGTGGTGGAAATAAAATAAACCATGTGATTATAACTATAAAACTCAGCACAGAGGCCAAAATCAGGTTTTTATTTTGATCGTCCATTAAGTAAGCTACCTATTCAAAATTCTTATCAGGGTTCAACAGAGTATGGGGCAAAAGGTCAAGTATAAATCATTGTATTTTTATTTGGTATTTTTAGTTACTTCAAGTTGCCATTTCTTATTTGTTTATCGCTAAGTCCTCGAAATTAAAAAGTTGAGGGTCTAGTAAATGTGATGGCCTTGTATTCATAAGTGCTTTGAACATGACCTGCCTTCTCCCAGGATAATTTTTTTCCCACCCATCTATGATTTGTTTGACTTGCTGGCGTTGTAATCCATCTTGTGAACCACACAAGTCACAAGGTATGATTGGATAGTTGAGCGCGCGTGAAAATTTGTAACAATCCTTCTCTGCTACATGCGCCAAAGGACGGTAAACAAATAAGTCACCTTCTTCATTCACTAGCTTGGGCGGCATCGTCGCCAACCGCCCACCGTGAAAGAGGTTCATAAAAAAAGTTTCTAAAATATCGTCTCTGTGGTGCCCAAGTACCACTGCACTGCAATTTTCTTCACGAGCAATCCTGTAAAGGTGTCCTCTACGTAACCTCGAGCATAGCGAACAGTATGTTCGACCGGCAGGCACTTTGTCTTTTACCACAGAATAAGTATCTTGAAATTCAATGCGATGTGGTATTTCCATTTTTGTCAAAAAATCTGGAAGAGTAGTTGCTGGAAAACCAGGCTGACCTTGATCTAAATTGCAGGCTAGTATCTCTACCGGTAATAATCCTCGCCACTTCAGTTCGTACAAGGCGGCCAAGAGTGTGTAACTATCCTTGCCCCCTGACATACAAACAAGCCAACGTGCACCACGTTCGATCATTCCATATTGCTCAATAGCCTCGCGAGTATTTTTTATTATTCGTTTCCTAAGTTTTTTAAACTCTGTTGTTGATGGAGCATTTTTAAACAAGGGATGTATTTCATTTATTTCATCAAACATTATATTTTAATTACCGCTTATTATTCTAACAATTAGAGTTATTTGAACATTTGGTGTCGTTATATAATTTCCGATATTAGTCTGGCACATTGTCAATTCCAGAACCTCCTAGAGGATGGCATTTGAAGATACGTTTTATAGCAAGGCGGCCACCCTTTAAAGCACCATGTTTTTCAAGTGCTTCTAATGCATATGAGCTGCACGTTGGATGATATCGACAGTTGGATCCGATTAGAGGGGAGATAACTAAACGGTAAAAGCGTACTGGAATTGAAACAATATATGCTGTTGGTCGCATTAAGCCTCTCCGTCTGCCTTAAGATGTAACGCTTCCAAAGCTAATATGAAATCATTTTTTAAGATTTTAAACTCTGATGAGACTGTCAAGTCATGGCGACCAATTAAGACATAGTCAAACCCAACTCGGCCCAAAACTGGCAGTGCCTCGCGTGCTATCGCTCTCAAACGCCGTTTGGCACGGTTTCTAACGACTGCATTTCCAACTTTCTTTGAACAAGTGATACCAAGCCTAATTGCCCCCAAATCATTTTGATTAAGTTGAACAATCATTGTTTTGCAAGAATGCCTTAAGCCTCTAGAGGCCAAAATGAACTCTCGTCTTTTTTTTAATGTTTGTATGTTGGCTTCAGGACTTTCGCAGTCGTCTAATATATTATCAGCGTTATCTAACTGCTGGGCCATAATTTGCTGTCTTCATTCCTGAAGGAGTGAATTTAAGCGCTTAAAGATTTGCGGCCGCGAACGCGTCTTGCGTTTAAAATTTTACGACCAGCTTTTGTCGCCATACGAGCACGAAAACCGTGACGGCGTTTTCTAACTAGATTAGATGGTTGAAATGTGCGCTTCATCGCTTCAACTCCGTTAAATTCAGATAGTGATATCCAGATTCGTACTGGATTAATCTCGAAGCTCAGCTAATAAGCCGATCAAGCCGATAAGTCAAATCGATGTTAAGAATTAATTTCAATTTGTTTTCGAAACGATTTATTTTATTTAAATGATCTTATTGATCTGATTTTTCATAGTTTTGGGCTATATTTTTGATAGCGATTTATAGTGTTTCCTATAGAGGTCCAGACATTTGAATAAAATTAGTAGATATTGATGAAAAAATTTATTCCAATCATGCTAATTGCTTTGGTCTTTTTACCAGCGTTTCTTTGGAGTGCTCAAAATATCACATTTGAAGACTTCATCTCAAACCGAGATCAAATCTCAATGTTTCGTGATAGTAATTTTTTTATAGCAGTCGTGACTTTCGTACTCATTTATATTTCAGTAGTAACCTTTTCCATTCCTGGTGCTACGGTTCTTTCTATAACCGGAGGATTTCTGTTTGGGCTCAAATTGGGCTTAATATTAAATATTGTGTCTGCTACTCTGGGTGCCACATTTCTATTTTTAGCTGTTAGGTTAGGCTTCAAAAATTTTTTTAGGAGGTTCGAAACAAGTTCTGCTAGGTTCAGTATTTTAGTTGAACAGCTTAAAGTTAATGAAGTAAATATTCTTTTACTTTTACGGTTAATGCCTGTTGTTCCCTTTTTTATTGCTAATATTTTGCCTGCGATCGCAGGTGTCGGTTTAAAAAACTTTTTGTGGACAACATTTTTTGGAATTATTCCAGGAGGATTTGTTTTTGCGTTAATTGGTTCTAATGCTGGTAAATTCTTTGATCGAGGTGAGGCTCCTGACTTAACAATTTTTTGGTCTTTGGAATTTCTGGGTCCATTAATATGCCTTATAATTCTTGTCGCATTTCCAATGTTTGTCAGGATTGCAAGATACAACCATGACTAAGAAAATTAAAACTGATTTGTTAGTAATAGGAGCTGGAGCCGGAGGTTTATCAGTTGCCGCTGGCGCTGCTCAACTTGGGATTAAGGTAATATTGCTCGAGGGTGATAAGATGGGTGGTGACTGCCTCAATTATGGCTGCGTTCCTTCCAAAGCTTTAATTTCCTTTAGTAGCCAGAAAAAACCAAAGCAGTTTGGTGAGGCTATGAGTTTTGTAAAACAAGCAATTAAAGAAATTGAACCTCACGATAGTGAAGAAAGGTTTCGCTCTTTAGGAGTGAATGTCATCCGAGAGTATGGACGTTTTGTGGACGAAAAAACGGTGGCTGCTGGAGCTTATGAAATTCAGTCTCGCCGCATAGTAATAGCCACAGGTGTTTACACACCAGTTCCTGAAATCAACGGATTATCGGACGTTCATTATTACACAAATCAATCTATCTTTGATTTAGAACAGAAGCCTGAACACTTGCTTATTTTGGGCGGTGGCCCCGTCGGTGTCGAGCTGGCGCAAGCTTTTACTCGACTTGGAATAAAAGTAACAGTTTTTGAAAAACAAAAGATATTGTCAAACTTTAATCGTGAACACGTCGAACTTCTAAGAAGCAACTTAGAAAATGATGGGGTCAATTTGAAAGAAGAAGCTTCCATTAAAGACATTTCTCAAGTTGGCAATAAATTAACTATTCAGCTTGAAAATAGTGACAAAATAACGGGTAGTCATCTTCTAGTCGCGACGGGAAAAAAGCCAAATTTACAAAATCTCAACTTGCAGGCGGCTGGAATAAATTTTTCAGATATTGGAATTGAAACGGATCAATACCTGCGCACAAACAATAAAAAAATTTATGCAATCGGTGACGTTGCTCAATTTGAGAACTTCACAAACGTAGCAAGTTATCATGCTGGAATTGTTCTCAAGTCAATTACCACTGGGTTAAAAACTAGAGTGCAAAAAGAAACTCAACCACGAGTGATTTATACGACACCAGAAATTGGTTCAGTTGGTCTTTCAAAAACTCAAGCCGAAAGAAAATATGGAAGTAAATTAAAAATTAGTCGCGTTAATTTTTCTGAAAATGATAGAGCAATTACAGATAATAAGAAACTTGGGTGGATAGAAATATATATTTACAGAAACCTAGTGGTTGGGGCATCTGTTATTGGTATAGGTGCCGGGGAATTATTAAACTTTTGGTCCTTTATAATTTCCAACCGTATCTCAATATATAAAGTTTCTAGCACTAGTTTTGCATATCCAACGCTGGGAGAAGTAAATAAAAAACTAGTAACAAATTATATTGGCCCAAAGTTTTTTAATAATCCCTGGGTACGATTTGTGGTTCGGCTGACCCAAAGATTTTTACCCTAAAAGACATGTTAAACTCAAATTCGTTACTTCTTACCGTTTATTTCATTTATTGTGAGTTATATTTGCTCTTGCATTAGGGCATTGCAGACCTTAATCCCTTCGGTGTGGACCGATAGCTCAGCTGGATAGAGTACTTGACTACGAATCAAGGGGTCGGGGGTTCGAATCCTCCTCGGTCCGCCATATAAATCAATGACTTAGTAGAAAATTAGAAAAGCGAAAACTCTATTGGGGAAACGCTGGGGAAACATTTTCATGTAAAACCATCATATTAGGGGGTGGGGGCAAAACTAGCAGCGGTTAGGTTGCTAAGATACTGCCCTCGCATTTTTTTCGTATAAAGTTTCGTCGTTCTTGCAGTATAGTGGAGACAGCTCTTTTATATTTTTAACTTTTCAAATTAGGAAAAGAGATGGCAAAAATAGGTGTTCCTACCCCACAAAAAACTGGACCGTTTATTGGTCCTGCAACTTTTATGAACGTTCCTCATTCTACTGATTTTTCAAAAGCCAAAGCAGTTGTTCTGGGAGTTCCGTATGACGGTGGGCTTCATCCAACACGAATTGGGTCTCGCACAGGACCGGCTGCTATCCGTGAACAATCTCAATTAGTCAGACCTTTTCAACCGCCTCACGCTAAGTTTAACCCATTAGAACTACTGAACGTGGTTGATTGTGGTGATGCCGATACGACACCAAGTATTATTGAAGACAGTTTTAAAGAGATAGAAGAAGCAGCTCATGAAATTTTTGCGGCTGAAGCTTCGCCTTTGGCGTTTGGGGGGGATGGTAATATTACCCTTCCATTACTTCGGGCGGCACATAAATTTTATCCAAATCTTGTAGTGCTTCACGTAGACGCTCACACTGATACGTATCGTGGTGACGGTAATCAGGATTATATGCGCTACAACGTTGCGACAACCTTCACCCGTGCAGCTGAAGAGGGCCTTATTGACACGACAGCATCTCTTCACATTGGTCCGCGTGGACCGACGATGGATAATAGCGTCTTCGAACACACTCGCGACGTAGGCTTTCAACTTATCGATGGCGAGGATCTTTTTGAAATTGGTCTATTAAAAACTGCTGATAATCTGGTAGAGCAACTAAAAGATCGAACTGTGTATTTATGCTTTGATATGGATTTCTTTGACCCCTCGTGCGCGCCGGGTGTTTGTACTCCCACATGGGGTGGCGCAACTGCACGCGAAGGTCTCGGATTTTTACGCAATTTAAAGGGATTAAACATAGTAGGCGCTGATATTAATACCGTATCACCTCCGCATGATGTTGGCGGAATGACGGCATTTTTAGCTAGTGCTGTTGCATTAGAAATTTTGACTTTATTTTGTCATGCGCAGAACTTGGTTCCCAAGTAGCTAACGCATATCCCCCCAGATTTTGCACATGTGCGTCCGTTGCGTCTCTACCTTTGGAGACTATAAACAATCCGGTAATGGTCGTGAAGGAGGTGAGATGGGTTTATACGATTATCTTGTGACAAAAACTTTGTATGGTTTAATAAGTGGATGATACGAATGAATTTATCATTAGAAACAAAAGCAAAATATGCCTGTCTGTATGCTGGAGCTGTTTGGGGGCTTTTTTGGATTCCTCTTCGAGAGCTTGAGGATGCTGGATTTCAGGGCTTATGGATCACTGTTGTTTACTTTCTTATTCCTGCTCTATGCCTTTTTCCTGTGACGATTTGGCGTTGGAAATACGTAAAAAGGGGTGGGTTTCAATTGCAACTTACTGCCATTATTTCAGGTGGTGCGTTATTGTTATATTCGACTTCAATCGTATACACAGACGTTGTTCGTGCCATATTGCTTTTCTATTTAACACCAGTTTGGGGGATAATATTAGGGCGCATCTTTTTAGGTGATAAAATTAGCACACCTCGGATTATAGCTATGATACTGGCGATAATTGGAATGTTAACCATTTTTGGATTAGGTGCCAAATTCCCTTTACCTCAAAATTTAGGTGATTGGCTTGGTTTATGCTCAGGCTTTATGTGGGCTATTGCTATGGTTCTTATTAATAAAAACAAAAATCACTCAACTATTGAATTAACTGTAGGTTTTTTTCAGTGGTCATTAATTCTTTCTTTATTTGCAGCAGTTCTGTTATCGCCTAACAATTTACCTAGTTTTGATAAAATAGTGCCAGTAATTCCACTAATGTTAACTTTTATGGTTCTTTTGATTTTACCGGGTACTTACGCATCACTATGGGGGCCAAAATACCTCAACCCAGGCGTTGTAGGTCTTTTATTTATGACAGAAATTGTTGTCGGGGCTATATCTGTTGCCATTTTAGCTGGTGAGCCTTTTGGTATTCGTGAGATAACAGGTGTACTCTTCATTGCTGGAGCAAGTATTCTAGAGCCTCTATCGCAACTACGAAATGTGAGTATTGATCACAGATGATGCTATTTCTAAATCTCCTCAGATCTAATACAGTCCACTTTATCAGGCGTAGAGAGAGGTCGCGCATATAGTGATAGGACGGTGGATAAAGTAAGTTTTGTCATG
>QOQI01000037.1 GCA_003332035.1 Paracoccaceae bacterium | reverse complement strand
AAAATCAAATAAGCAGAGACCAATAAAAATAAAGCCATTAAAAACATAAAACAACGCCAGACTATTGTCTTTTTTAAATATTTGGCAATGTAGGTTCCAAAAAATAACCAAAAAGAGCATACCAAAAAATTAACCACAGAAAATAATATAAAATAATATGAAGTAATAAATAAAATTGAACCGTCTATACTAAATCCAGCTGATGCAGAGAGCGTGAGAGCCCAGAGTTTGGGATTAACCAATTGAAATAATACGGCTTCAGCAAATTTGAATGGCCTGGATTTATTCTCACCGTCGTCAATATTTTCTTTAATTAATAATTGTAGAGCCAGATACACAATCCAACTAACTGAAATTACTTTAAGTATAGATTCTAATAATGGTGCTTTTAGTATTATTGTATTTACTCCGAGTGAAGAAAATGCAGCCAAGAATCCAGTTCCGATTACCACGCCAAAAAGATGTGGATACGTATCTCTAATTCCAAATTTAGCACCTGAAATAGTCAAAAGAATTATGTTAGGACCTGGAGTAAACAAGCCAACAAATACAAAAACAAATAATGGTAAAAAATCAGAAATAAAATCACCTCAAAATTTTATTTTTCCAAACACCCAAATATGATTATCGAAATGTCTAGGCAATCAGAAAAGCGATTAAAATTGGAGAAATGCCAACAGTTATTAGAGTTGAAACAACAACTAGGCCCGCAACTGCGTTTGCATCAGCGCCATATTTTTCAGCCAAAAGATATGATGTAACGGCTATAGGCATCGAAAACTGCAAAATAAGAACAGAAATTGCGATCTCGGGTAAATCAAATATTAAACTCGCCAATAAAGCAGCAATTATACCAAAGAAAATTTTGCAAAAACTAATTGCAAATGATTTTTTTACATCAGTTATTTTCAATCGCGCAACGGCAACACCCAATGTTATTAACATCATTGGGATCGCCATCTGCCCTATCAATTCTAATGCATTGGTTAAGAAAACTGGTGTTTCCCAATCCTGCCACATAAAAATGAGTCCAAGGACTGTACCCGTCATGAGGGGCTCTTTTATAATCTGCTTGGGTGACCCACCCCCTGCAACAACCCAAATACCAATAGTAAAAGCGACAATACTTGTTATTGCAAATACAATTATTGCATAGCCAAACCCTACATCACCAAAAACAAAAAAACAAAGTGGCAAACCTAGATTACCCGTATTTCCAGAAACCAACGGCATAAGGTAGGTACTTTGTCCAAGATTAAAAATCTTAACAAATCCAAAAGCTAAAATAGCTAAAACAAAATAGCCGATGATAGCTGCCATAAAAATATTTGTAAGATAATTTGCTTGAATTTCAGTCTTCATCAACGCAGTAAAAACCAAACATGGCAAAGCCAAAGCTGTAGCAAATTGGGTTACAAACTCAACGCGATATTCAAAACCCAATTTTACCCAGGAATACCCAACTGCAGCGAGAATAAATACTGGCGCTACGATTTCTAAAATATTTAATAAAGCAATCAAAAGTCAAACACGTCAAGATAAGTTATTGCAAGCAAAAACACTATATAGATCCAGCCTCAACCATATAGTTATTTGCTGTACACATTGCTCCGTCATCAGATGCTAAAAATAGGACCATTCGAGCCACATAGACAGGTTCAATTAAATCTGGCAAACATTGTTTACTATACTGATTTTCTAAACCCTCTGGCGTCACCCATAATTCCTTTTGTCGATCCGTCATAATCCAACCCGGTACGACTGTATTTACTCGAATTCTATGTTGCCCAAGATCTCTTGCTAATGTCCGGGATAATCCATGGACGGCTGATTTTGCAGTCGCATATGCTGGAAAGTTACCCACTGCCTCCCACCATGAATTGGAACCTATATTTACAATGGAACCCTCTCCTTTTTTGATCATATCTTTAGCTACAGATTGGATGGTAAAAAAATGGTGCCTTAAATTGGTAGCAAAGCGCTCATCCCAATATTCTTCAGTTACATCTTGCCATTTGTGCCGATCGTCATGAGCAGCATTATTTACTAAAACATCAAACAAACCTAGTTTCGATCTGAGTTTTTCAATCGAAGATTTTAGCTTATCGACTTCTCTTAAATCACATTTTTCAAAAAAAACATTTTTTCCAATATCTAAGCAAAGCTCCTCTCCAGCAACGGCGTTCAAATCTAGAAATGCAACATTAGATTCCTGCTCTGCAAACGCTTTTACAAGCTCCTTTCCTATACCAGATGCACCACCCGTTATAAGAATGTTTTTTCCGCGCAAACTTGGGTAATTGGCGAATGATTTTTCCATAGATACTCCAATAGATCAAAGTTAAAACCTATTTAGATCTTGTAATATTTTTAGAAAATAAAAAAAGCCCCAATTTCTGGAATTTTAAATTAGTTTAAAACACTATGAGGCGCTCTTCACGGCTCTTTTAGTCATTACTTTAACTAGATGAGCTCTATACTCCTTTGAAGCATGAATATCACCAATCATTCCACTAGGCTCTAATACGAAATCAGTAATAGACCCCTCTGAGAAGTCTTCATTAAGTGCGCGTTCGGCTTCTTTCCAACGAAAAACGCCCTCCTCTGATGCGCCGGTAATAGCTACTCGCGTTTCATTCTCAAATTTAGATAAAAAGACACCAACCATTGCGAACCTTGAGGCAGGTTGAACAAATTTCTGATAGGATGACAAAGATGGTACTGGAAATCGCACTGAAAGAATAATTTCACTTTCTTCTAATGCTGTCTCAAACATTCCCTGAAAAAAATCATCAGCAGAAATTTCGCGACTGTCAGTTACAATTGTTGCACCAGCACTCAAAGCAGCAGCGGGATAACAGGCAGCTGGATCATTATTAGCTAATGATCCCCCTATCGTACCCCTGTTTCGTACGGCAGGATCACCTATATTTTCAGCAAGAGTAACAAGTCCTGGAAAAATATTTGAGTTAGCGGCAACATCCGCATGGGTCGTTCCCCCACCAATGGATATACTCCCATCATCATTTTTACAAATACCCCTCATCTCCGATATTTTGGATAGGCTCACAAGAGTTGCAGGGCTGGCAAGACGTTGCTTCATTGTTGGTATCAGAGTTTGACCACCTGCCAGAGCTTCAGCTTCATCTGACTTAAGAGCATTCAGAGCCTCTGATATTGTCTTAGGTTGTTTAAATTCGAAGTTATACATTTTTAATTCTCCGATTAGTTGTTCATAGCTGCCCAAACTCTCGCAGGAGTTAAAGGCATATCAATATGTGTAATGTCATGACCTGCTGATCTTAAGGCGTTTATAACAGCATTAACCACAGTAGGAGGTGAGCCAATTGCTCCCGCCTCTCCACATCCTTTGACACCTAATGGATTATCAGTACTAGGTGTTTGAACAGTATGGTCCACAACAAATGAAGGCAAATCCGCAGCTCTTGGCATCGTATAATCCATATACGAGCCACTGATTAACTGACCATCATCATTATAAACACAGCCTTCAAGAAGGGCTTGACCAATACCTTGAGCAAGGCCTCCGTGGACCTGCCCTTCTACAATCATTGGGTTAATAATATTACCAAAGTCATCAGCTGCGGCAAACCTTTCTATCGAAACCTTGCCAGTATTTGGATCCACTTCAACTTCACAAGCATATGCTCCAGCTGGATAGGTAAAGTTTTGCGGATCATAAAAAGCTGTTTCCTCTAGACCAGGCTCGATGTCCTCAATAGGAAAATTATGAGGAATATAAGCCTTGAGAGCAACGTCACCAAAAGAAACCGTTTTATTTGTTCCCCTTACAGAAAAAACGCCGTCTTCGAAATCAACATTATCTTCAGTCGATTCCATCATATGAGCTGCTATTTTTTTACCTTTTGCGATTATTTTTTCAATACCGCGTACAATTGCAGAACCGCAAACTGCTAAAGATCTCGATCCATAAGTTCCCATCCCAAAAGGAATTTTTGATGTATCCCCATGTACAATTTCGACATTATTTGGATCTACACCAAGCATATCTGCTACAATTTGTGGAAATGCTGTTTCGTGACCCTGCCCATGGCTATGGGCGCCTACCATTACAGATATATTTCCAGTCGCATTTACTCTTATCGTAGCTGCATCATATAATCCAACTCGAGCGCCGAGCGTTCCAATTAAATTTGAAGGGGCAATACCACAGGCTTCTATATATGAATTAACTCCAAACCCTCTTAATTTTCCTTGCTTCTCACTTATTTTTTTTCTTTCGGCAAAGCCCTTTATATCGGCATGGTGCTCCAGCCTATCCATAATAGCGTCATAATCTCCAACATCATAATTTAGACCTGCTGCCGTTACATATGGGAACTGGTCAGACTTAATAAAGTTTTGCCTTCTTAAAGCTATAGGATCTAAATTTAATTCTAACGCCGCCTTATCAATAACGCGCTCTAAAGAGTAAGTCGCCTCTGGCCGTCCCGCTCCCCTATAGGCATCTACGGGCGCAGTGTTCGTAAACACAGCTTTGACATTTACATAAATATTTGGGACGGAATAATTACCAGCCATTAATGTTCCATGCAAAATTGTTGGCGTAACCGTGGAAAAGTTTGACAAATAAGCACCAACGTTAGCCATAGTCTCGGTGCGAAAAGCCAAGAAATTATTATCTTTATCCAAAGCTAATTCTATCTTGGTAACATGATCCCGTCCATGCGCATCTGTCATAAAAGATTCAGAGCGAGAAGCAGTCCATCGAACAGGACGTTTGATCCTTTTCGCTGCCGCCAAAACTAAAGCTTCTTCTCCATAATGGTAGATTTTTGATCCAAAACCACCACCAACATCAGGAGATACAACCGTTAATTTATTTTCAGGAATACCCAATACAAATGCCGAAATTAAAAGTCTAGTTAAATGCGGGTTCTGAGATGTTGTGTACAGCGTATAATCATCATTTGCCGCATTATAATCAGCTATAGAACATCTTGGCTCCATGGCATTTGGCACTAAACGGTTATTGGTTAGTTCAAGAGTAGTGACATGATGAGCGTTTTTTATAGCATTATCAGTCGCTTCTCTATTGTCTTCAATCCAACCCCAATCAAAACATTGGTTCGTTTCAATTTCATCATGAACGTAGTTAGACCCAGATAAAGCTGACGTCATATCAATTATTGCTGGTAATTCCATTATGTCAGCATTAATTTTCTCGGCTGCATCACGTGCCTGCTGTTCCGTTTCTGCAATAACCGCAGCATAAGCATCGCCAACATGTCTTACTTTACCGTGAGCCAAAACAGGACGCTTAGGCTCTTTCATGGGTTCTCCATCTCTAGAATTGATAAGCCACCCAGCTGGATTACCCCCAACATCAACAAAATCGTCACCTGTAAAAACGGCGATCACACCAGGCATTTTTTCAGCCTCCGATGTATTGATAGTTTTAATAATTCCATTCGCCACTTCAGAACGAGCAAACACCGCATAAGTTTGGTTTAACAATACAATATCATCACTGTATCGACCGCTCCCTAGTAAAAATCGAGCGTCCTCTCGACGCCTCGTTGCGGCTCCTATTCCTGAATCTTTAGGCATTTTTTTCTCCTTAAAATGGATTATTCTGCGGCAATGTTTGAAACATCCTGACCAGATGCAGCCAAAATCGCTTTAACAATATTGTGATAGCCAGTGCACCTACAAATATTGCCCTCTAAGTGCTCTCTAATTTCAAGTTCAGTGGGTTTAGAGTTTGTTTTAAGCAAATCAGCTGCAGCCATCACCATTCCAGGGGTGCAAAAACCACATTGTAAACCGTGATGATCCTTAAATGCTTGCTGTATTACGTTCAAAGAACCGTCTTCATTTGCTTGACCTTCAATCGTTGATACTTCTGATCCGTTCGCTTCGAGAGCAAACATTGTACAAGCTTTTGCGAGTTTTCCATCGACATGGACAGCACAGGCGCCGCATTGACTTGTGTCACAACCAACATGGGTCCCGGTTAAGTGTAAATCGTTACGAATAAATTCTACGAGTAAAGTCCGGCCTTCAACGGATCCAGAAACCGTTTTCCCATTAACGGTCATTGTCACATTAGACATTGAGTTTCTCCAATTTTACACCGCTTTAATGCAGCTTATTACAAGATCAATTATACTGATCTTATTGTTTTTTATGGGAAACCACGCCTAACAAAAAAATTAATATGATTAATTTCTTTCCAAATATTCAAGCTTTTTGGAATGTAAGTTTTCTTAAATATTGAATGAGACCATAAAAGTTACCCTACGTAACACAATGAAGTTATCTGAGATTTAGTCAAGTAAAGAAAAATATTTCTTAATAAAGTAAAGTGAGGGAGTTCAATTTATTTTGTAAATAAAGATTATTTGATTGTCTAAAAAAATAATCGTTATAAAGAGATCTTCACAAAAAGGTTCGTATATTTTGATGCAATTTTTCAAAAAAGTAACAAATGACATATTCATTGTTTCTTTTGAATTGTTTAAAATAATGATCCCAACTCTTATTTTGGTTAAAGTTGCAGAAATTTATGGGTTAGTAGCAGTATTAACCAATCTTTTTGCTCCATTAATGACCGTAATGGGTCTACCAGCAGAAATGGCACTTGCTATTACAACGACCATGTTAACTAACCCTTATGCAGGAATAATAGTGCTGGCCTCAACTCCGGGAATTGAACAATTAACGGTAGCACAAACAACAATTTTGGCATCGTTCATTCTGTTTACTCATTCAGTCATTATTGAGGCCGCAATTTCACGCCAAGCCGGTCTATCAGCTGGAGCTACTATTATTATAAGAATTTTATCAGGGATTTTATTTTGCACATTGTTAAATTCTGTTTTTTCAACTTTTGAACTTTTTGGCCAAACCGCAGTTCTTAACTTACCTGAAATGTCCATAGCGCCAACCCTTAAACAGTGGATTATCGATCAGATTAAAGGTTTAGTATTTATTCAGTTTGTAATTATAATCTTAATAACTTTTTTAGAAATTCTTCGACTATTAGGAATTGAAAAAATAATCCGAATTTGCCTGAGTCCTTTTTTAAAAATATTGAATATAGGACAAAGTGCATCGACCATTGTGGTTGTTGGATTAACTTTAGGTCTCGGTTTTGGCGGCGGACTCATGATAAAAGACGTAAAGCAGGGAATAGTAGCGCCACGTTCAGCCGTAGGCGCACTCATTTTTATCAATTTGTTCCACTCACTCATTGAGGATACAACAATCTTGTTACTAATAGGGCCTTCTTTGTTCACTATTCTTGTTATAAGAGGTTTATTTGTTTTTGCTTTAACCTTTGTGCTTATCAAAATTTTCGATAATTTGCCGATCAATACGTATGATCGATTTCTATACAGCAGATCAATCAATAAACTGATAAAAACCCAAAATTAGCTTTTATTTAATTAATTGGAGATGCCGGCGTACCATCCTCGTTAATTCTATGTCGAGCATACACTATGTGGTCTTTGGGAAATTCAACCCAATGAAAAGCCTCTTCCGCAAACATATGCGTACTTAATTGGACTTGAGAAGGATCATCTAGAGTTCCAAGCATAATCACTTGCCTTTCTGGAAACCTCTCAGTTTTAAGAGATATTGTCGTGCCACAATCTGGGCAAAAGTTTTTATACAACTGTCGACCGTGTTCTTCACTTTTATAGGTATAAACTTTCAATTCATTACCAGATAAATTTACATACTCATTTAGTGTAGCAAGAGCGGAACGGTGCGCAGTCCCAGTATCTTTCTGACAAAAACGACAATGGCATGTGTAGGCTAAAAGAGGCTCTTTCAAAATTTTGTAACGAATATTACCACAAAGACACCCACCAGAAAGTTTCGACATTAGCTGATCCTTAGTATAAAATTAGTGCCTGCGTATTTTACTACAATAGTTCTAAATTTCTACTCTTTTGTATCTTTTGGCCTTATCAAATTTACAAGGTTCCATCTTATGGCGAGAGCAGCAAGCGCAAGCAAAAGAATTGCTCCACTTTCATACAGTAAGTCAATCGTATTAATGCCTTTGCCCTGTAAAATAATCAAACGGCAAAGAGCAGTAATTGCGATAAAAATGGGCACAGTTATTGGAATTTTTCTAAATTTATAAAATGCAGCAACCATGCCTAAGACTTCCGCATAAATGAACAAAAGTAATAAGTCAGTTAGCTTTACTGCTCTCTCGGATACAACAACAAAAATTTCAACAACAACGGCATAGGTTGTTAAAAATGCAATCACCACAAGAAGCGTTTTCTCCATAAATGTGATAATGCGGTACCAATCAAATACTTTTTCTTCTTCTTTTTCTTCAGACACAATAGGTCTCCAAACATTTTCCTGAACACAACCTTAAATAATTCCGATCAAAAAGAATTATATGAGGACCTCGTTCCGCTTTGACTAAGGAGTGACATCGCTAATATTTCGCCGTTTCTTGTAGTTTTTAGATCCGTACTATCAAATCTAAGCCAGTCTTTACTAATGCCAAAATTTTGCGCCTCATTTTCATTTTTATGTCCCAAAAAGTAACAAAGTTGCATTACAACTGGGAGATACTTGTCTGCCAACATCTGCACGTCCTATTAAAAGTTTTTTATACCGCTCATACCGCTCCCTAGAAAAAATAGAACTTTATATTCAAAAATCAAAATTGAATATTAAAGCGAACATTTAAATAATTCTATTTTTGATTTTTTCATTTCATCGAATGCGACCTACTGCCCAGTTTAAAGTTGGATTTAAAAATCTAGTTCAACTCTATGAAAAAATCATTTATTCACCCAATGGCCGAGTTTATTGCCTTCACCTATAAAACATTTCTTTCTTTTCAATTTTCAAAGCGGTGGATGGTTGCTATTTCATACGGTGTTTTGTGTCACGTGTTATTCACAATTTCTGTACTTGCAATGCTCGTATCAATGTTTTTCGGAATGTCCCAATCATTTGGGAAAGTACCTCACCCCTATTCTCATTTCGCCAACTTACTTTTAATAATTCAGTTTCCTTTAGCCCACTCTTTCTTATTATCCTCGATGGGAAAGAAATATTTACTCTATTTTTCACCAAAAAATTATTCATTGTCACTTGCACCTACTGTGTTTGTAGTACTCGCATCCATTCAATTATTTATACTTTTCTTTTTTTGGACACCCACCAAAATTATTATTTGGCAAGCGTCTGGAACGTCTTTTTTTCTAATGTGCTCACTTTACAGCTTATCTTGGTTATTGCTGATTTGGGCCACTATTGATGCTGGTGTGGAATTGCAATCCGGTGCACTTGGTTGGATGTCACTTGCACAAAATATAGCTCCTAAGTTTCCGGATTTACCAACATTTGGCTTATTCAAATATATCCGGCAACCAATTTATGTATCTTTTGCTTTAACGACCTGGACCACCCCAACCTGGACGCCAGACCAGTTTTTTATTGCTATAATTTTTACCTTTTATTGTGTTGTTGCTCCAAGGTTAAAAGAAAAGCGTTTGGAAAAACAGTTCGGAGCAAAGTTTGCTAATTATAAATCCCAGGTACCTTACATGGTGCCATCCTTATCCATTAAAAAACCTTTTAATCAAAAACGATAGTGGAGTATTCTTATCACTCTTATTTTAATTTAATAAAAAAACAGATAATGTTGGCTATTGGTAAGAATACAATTGACCAAAAATAGATATGATTGAGACAATTTCTAGGATATTTGATTTATTGTCTTAGTAAAAAATTACAAACAGAGAATACGAATGGAAAAAATAGATAAACTCCGCTTTTTAATGAAAGAAACTGGCGTTGACCTAATCGTTTTATCGCCAGGTGCGAACCTGAATTGGTTACTTGGTTTAAATCCACATGCCGATGAACGCCCTTTACTATTTTTTTTAACACTATCAAATTCAGCATTTTTAATGCCAGAACTAGAGGCAGAGAGTGCTAGACAGCATACCGACATCAACTTTTATAATTGGACAGATGCCTCTGGTCCTTTGCAGGCAATTGATCAGCTTTTAACAGATTTAAAAGGTTTTTCTTCCCGAACAATAGTAATCGACGACACTATGCGAGCTGACCACGCAGCCATCGTTCAGGATAAACTTTTGAATGCCACAAGACTATTCACTGCTTCTACTATTGGCACCTTGAGAATGAAAAAAAATGAAGGTGAACAGCGTACGTTGCGGATAAATGCCAATCAAGCTGACATCGCAATGGAATCGGCTTGGAATATGATAGCCCCTGGAATTACAGAAGAAGAAGTAGCCTTAGCGATACAAAATAGTTTTTCAAATCAAGAGGCCTCGCCTCAGTTTTCTATCGTCGCTTCCGGTTTCAATAGCGCATTCCCGCACCATCAGACTGGATCAAGAGTATTAAAAGAAGGAGATGTTATTGTTATTGATCTTGGTGGAAAATTTGAGGGTTACGCATCAGATATTACGCGGATGGCCACTTTAGGGTCGCCGCCAAAAGATTATACTTTGGTCCACCAAATTGTTGATGATGCAGTGCAAGCAGCTTTAGCAGCAGCCTTGCCTGGCGAAACTGCAAAAAACGTCGATAAAGCCGCTCGAGATGTAATTGAAAAAGCGGGTTATGGTGATTTTTTTGTTCACAGAACCGGGCACGGACTTGGTAGCGAGATACATGAGCCACCTTTCATAACATCTACGTCAGAAACTATTTTAGAGGCGGGCATGGTTTTTTCAATTGAGCCGGGAATTTATATGCCAGATAAGTTTGGTGTCAGGCTAGAAGAAATTGTTATTCTTAAAGAAGATGGGCCAGAGATACTGTCGAAACTTTCCCGTAAATTAAAAGTTATAAATTAATGATTATGATCAGAAACTCCCAAATTCCAATATAAGTTTGTCATCAATAAGAGAGAGTCCTTAAGTAAATCTATCGGCAAATGTTCATTTGGAGCGTGCTGAGAGCACTCTTTGTAAGAATGCGGTATCCAAATGGTAGGAATTTCTAAAATATCAGTAAAACAATTATTTGGTAGAGAACCTGCTAAATTAGGTATTACGTGAATTTTATCTCCATAAAATTCTTCTAAAATACTCTCAACTTTCTGCAACCAAATATTATTCAAATCAGTTCGTGATGCTTCAAAATTTATAGCATTTTCCGATATAATTTTTACATCACTGAAATCATGTTTGTCGAGATGATCTCGTAACGATGAAATAACTTCATTTGTCTTAGTTCCGACAACAAATCGCAGCTGACAAAGAGCTTTTGCTGATGGTTGAATTGCATTAACTGGCACATCAATATCGCCCGACTTCAAGGCAAGAATGGAGAAAGAATTCCAACCAAACAATTTTTCATTAGGAGACAACCCAGGCTCTCCCCAATTTTCATCTATATCTAATACCTCAGAGATAATAGCCGGCAACAAGTTTAGTCTTTCTTTTATATCTGCTGTAAGAGAAGTTGGCTTCCAATTATCGATCAGAATTTTTCCATTTTTATCCGCAATAGTGCTCAGTGCATGAGAAAGCCTAATTCCTGGATCTTTTAACACACCTCCCCAATTACCTGAGTGATGAGCACCTACGCGATATTTAACTTCAAGTTCAAAATTCAATGCCCCTCTGGAACCGAGAAAAATAGTTGGGACATCGATGGCAACCCTGGGTCCATCTGAGGCAATTAGGACATCTGATTTAAAATAATCTTTATACTCCTGACAAAGTTCAAATAGACCAGGTGAACCAATTTCTTCACCCATTTCAAAAATTATCTTTAAATTAAATCCAAGTTTTTTTCTCGTTTTCAAAACTGAATGAAGAGCTAATAAATTTATAAGATGCTGACCTTTATTATCAGCAACTCCTCTACCATAAATTTTATCATCGATAATTTTCAATTCACTTGGGCTAATGCCCTCATGCCACTCCTCTACCTGCAAGGGAACTGTGTCACCGTGCCCGTATATGAGTATTGTCTTGAACTCTGGTGACTCCATCCTTGATCCAATAAGAAAGGGAGGACTACTTTTGATTGGATTATCAACAATATCTGTTTGAATACCCAAGTCTGCTAATATATTTGAAAGTCCTTTAGTATAGTAATCTACCAAGTCTTCGACGCGATGAGAATTTTTGCTATCAGTGACAATTTTTACCAAGCTTGTTAATTTTTCGATGAATATTCCATCAACAAATAATTTATTTGATCGTTTAAGCGCCTGCTCCAATGTAGACATAAAAATACCTCTTTTTATCGCGACAAAACTAACATTTATTAAAAAAGCTATAGACACTAAAAGCTATCAGGCCTAGCGTCAAATTATGAACCAATTAAGGAGGTAAATATGAATTTTCGCAAAATAGCAAAGCTGTCATCTGTTGCCCTTATCATGGCAACAGCAGCTAATGCTGAAAATGTTCTAAAATGGACCAGCCAAGGTGACGCCTTGACGATGGATCCTCATTCTCAGAATGAAAGCCCAACAATCGCTTTTAATGGACAAATATATGAAGCACTTGTTGCTCGTGATATTGAAATGAACCTTGTTCCAGAATTAGCAGAAAGTTGGACAGCGTCTCCAGACGGCTGGACTTTCAAGCTACGTCAAGGAGTTACGTTCCACGATGGTGCTGACTTTACAGCAGAAGATGTAGTTTTCTCTTTCAATAGAGCTCTTGAAGAGTCCTCAGATTACAAAGAGCAAGTTAAAACTGTTTCTAACATTGAAGTGATTGACGATTACACAGTTAAATTAGTTACTGATGGAGCGAACCCAATCCTACCTAACACGCTTACTAATGTATATATTATGGATAGTGGATGGGCAAAAGCTAATGGAGTGGAAAGACCTCAGGATTTCGCTGCTGAGGAGGAAACGTTCTCTGTGCGAAATTCTAATGGAACTGGTCCGTTCATGCTCACCAGCAGAGCTCCAGAAGAGCTTTCAGTACTTATGCGGAACAAAAACTGGTGGGGCGACTCTATGTATCCTGGGAATGTCGATCGCATAGAATACAGGCCAATTAAAAATGCGGCAACTCGTGTAGCTGCATTGCTATCAGGTGAAGTCGACTTTGTCTTAGATGCTCCTTTACAGGATTTGAAACGTATCGAGGCAACAGAAGGTTTAACAACAAAAACTGTGGCACAGGTCCGTTCTATTTTCTTTGGTATGGATCAAAGCCTTG
>QOQI01000036.1 GCA_003332035.1 Paracoccaceae bacterium | reverse complement strand
ATTCATGTTTTAAAAACCCTTGGCTGAAGATATTCGTGCTGCATTGCTGAGACATCCGATAAAAAACAGGTAGAGCCCAAGTCATCTATGTTACTTTTTACAACGGCTCTAACACAATCTAAAATTAAAGGTGAAAGTTCACGAAGTGTTTTTTGACCATCTGTTTGACCAATTGGAATTAACCGCGTTGCAACGGATATAAGATTAGAGCAAAAAGAGTGTAGATAAGCTGGCAAAACTAAATTCTGATCGATACTTTCATTTTTTGCTGCAAGTGCAAGTGCAATTGGAAGAGTTAAATCGTCTATCTCCAAGCTCCATACGTCTCTCATAATTTTACAAAACGCACCACCTTGAAGCTGAGTCTCTGATAGACGCTCGCTTGCTGGGCATAAAGCCATTGCAAGTTCGTTTATTTCTCGCGGATCAGAACCCTGTAGGACAAGCTTAATTAAGATAGCGTCATTTTTTAGTGATCCATATTCTAAAAGATCACTAATCCACTTTTGCAATTCTTCCCGATTACCCACGTGACCTTTATTAATAGCCCATTCTAAACCATGGGAGTAAGCGAACCCTCCAATAGGAAATGCGGGCGATAACCATTGCATTACAGTGATGAGTTTTGAATCAGTGGGTATGTGCATGGATACTTTTAACGTGCTCGTGTGAATGTGTTCTACCATGCCCATAAGCTCCACCAAGAGGCATAAATGGTTCGGTAATATGGGTAATACTTCCACCTAAGTGCTCTATCATATGCTCTATAACATGGTCGTGCTGTATTAATATTCTTTTTGCCTCAACTTGTGCTGGAGTATGGCGATTCCCAAGATGCCAGACATATTCTAGCATCTTGTCTCCTGTAATCTCTGCTAACATTTCTGGTTTGGCTATGATTTCAATTAAAGTTTGATCATCTAATTTTAATTGATCTGTATGCTTCAAATTTGTTGCCTTATCCAAATCCAACAAAAAGGCCATTCCACAATCAGTGTGCAAGCGTTTTCTACGAACAAAACGATCAGAGTAATTCAAAGAGCATCTTAAATCTGCATTTGAAGTTGGGCTGGTAATGACTGTTTGAGCTGATAACATTTTACTTCCCTAAAACATAAAATAACGCTGAGCCATCGACACTTCATCGGCTGGCTGACAAGTTAAAAGTTCACCATCTGCCCGTACTTCATAAGTCTCTGGGTCAACTTCAATGTTCGGCAGTGAGACATTTAACTTTAAATCTAGTTTTCCAATTTTTCTTGTATTTTTAACTGGTACCGTGTGCTTTTCTAAGCCCAGTTTGCTTCGAATACCGTCATTTTGAGCGGCACCTGAAACAAAGCTCACTGAAGATTCTGTAAGTGCTCGCCCATAAGCGCCAAACATGGACCTGGTATAAACTGGTTGTGGGGTTGGGATTGAAGCATTTGGATCACCCATTTGAGCAACAGCTACTGTCCCCCCCAATAAAACCATTTCTGGCTTTACTCCAAAAAAAGCTGGATTCCAAAGAACTAAGTCGGCTCGTTTCCCAGGCTCCACGGAGCCAACTTCATGAGAAATTCCATGAGCTATTGCTGGGTTTATCGTATATTTTGCGATATAACGGCGAGCCCTTAAATTGTCATTTTCACCTACCTCTTCTGAAAGTTTTCCTCTTTGCTTTTTCATTTTGTCAGCAGTTTGCCAGGTTCTTATAATAACTTCCCCAACTCGCCCCATGGCTTGGCTGTCAGAAGCAATAATAGAAAAAGCCCCCATGTCGTGTAGTATATCCTCAGCTGCAATTGTTTCCCGCCTTATTCGGCTTTCAGCAAATGCTATGTCTTCAGGAATAGACTTATCAAGGTGATGGCAAACCATTAACATATCAAGATGTTCTTCCACCGTGTTTTTGGTAAATGGCCTTGTCGGATTTGTTGAGGACGGTAAAACAAATTTTTCACCACAAATTTTTATAATATCAGGCGCATGGCCACCACCAGCTCCTTCAGTATGAAAAGCATGTATCGTTCTGCCTTTCATAGACTCTACGGTTCTTTCAACAAAACCACTTTCGTTTAAGGTATCAGTATGGATCATCACCTGAACATCAAGATCATCAGCAACTCCCAGACAGCAATCAATTGCTTGCGGTGTAGTTCCCCAATCTTCATGAAGTTTCAAAGCACAAGCACCACCTAAAACTTGTTCTATCAGAGCATCAGGAAGAGAGGCATTGCCTTTACCTGCAAACGCTAGGTTCATTGGCAATCCATCTGCTGCTTGTAACATTCTTCCAATATGCCAAGTACCTGGCGTACAAGTTGTCGCCAAAGTACCATGGGCCGGCCCAGTTCCTCCGCCTAACATAGTAGTCACACCGGAGTGCAGAGCATCATCTATTTGTTGCGGACAAATGAAATGAATATGACTATCAAATCCACCTGCCGTCAGTATTTTGCCTTCCCCAGCAATGATTTCTGTGCCTGGGCCAATTATTATATCAATATTTGGTTGGGTATCTGGATTTCCCGCTTTTCCTATACACTCAACTCTCCCATCTCTGAGGGCAACATCTGCTTTGTAAATTCCAGTGTAATCTAAAATAAGAGCATTTGTGATTACTGTGTCAGGTGTTCCCTCAGCTCTTGTTGCCTGAGACTGGCCCATTCCATCACGAATAACTTTTCCACCACCAAATTTAACCTCTTCACCATAAGTTGTTAAATCTTTTTCAACCTCAATAAAAAGGTCCGTGTCCGCCAACCTAATCTTGTCTCCTTTAGTGGGACCGTACATTCCCGCGTAATCAAATCTCGTAATTTTTACTGCCATTAAAGATCACCCATTATTTTTCCGTTGAACCCATAGACTCTTTTTGCACCAGACAGGTGAATGAGATTTACTTCTCTAGATTGGCCAGGCTCAAAACGGACTGCTGTGCCAGACGCTATGTCTAACCTCATTCCTCGTGTAATTTCTCTATCAAAAGTTAGAGCTTCGTTCGTTTCAAAGAAATGGTAATGGCTACCTACCTGAATAGGGCGATCACCAGAATTAGAAACCATTATGGATATGCTCTCACGACCCTCATTCAAAGTTAAAAAGCCCTCTAAAGTTATTATTTCACCTGGCTTCATGAGCTTCTCGCTTCTTTAACAAAAATGAATATCAACATGGCAAAAATAATGCCTGCTGTAATGTAATAAAACGAGGTACCCGTTTCGTGAAGGTTAGAACCAGTGTTGTTGTGAGCTAGTGTTATGTTAGATACAAAAAACAACATTAAGAGAATAAAATATTTCATGTTGCGCCTATCTTATTGGATTGTGAACTGTAACTAGCTTCGTTCCATCAGGGAATGTAGCCTCTACCTGAACCTCTGGTATCATGTCTGGCACGCCATCCATACAGTCAGTAGATTTAACTATTGTTGCACCATATTCCATCATTTCAGCCACACTTTTACCATCACGAGCTCCCTCGACCACAGCATCGCAAATTAGAGAAATTGCTTCCGGATAATTAAGCTTAACACCGCGGCTTTTTCTCTTTCGAGCAACTTCCGCTGCCATTGCTATTAAAAGTTTATCTTTCTCACGAGGTGATAATTGCATTACAGCCTCCACGTTTTTGGTAGGTTTTCATCTGTGATTTTATTAATGACCGGCACAAGCATTTGCCTTAATTTATATCCAGTTGGGGCGACAAACCTTGCCACCAAAAAGCTATTATTTAATAGGCTTACTCCTGATTGAGCATTTAATTGTTCCCTTACAAAATTCAGAAATGACTTGGCTGATTCTGATTTAAAAATTAAAATGGCTGTTGCCGCACTACCATTTGAAACTGCTGGTCTTTTCAAGATTTTTGATATTTCACCGGTCAATCGGGTTTTATCTAAATAGGCGATCTTGCCGTCAACGTGTATTTCTATCTTATCTTCAAAATGTCCAGATATATTAGTCTCACCCATTGCCAATCTACCAAAAATTACTGGTTCAACAATTAGAGCTTCTGCTTCAGATGATAGTTCAACCTTTAGCTGTCTTTTTATTCTGCCTTGGTCAAAAATAATCGTTTCCTGGGGGAGCCAATGAACACGCGAAGAATTTTTTACTGTCACTCTATTTTCAACCACAGCAACGGTTCCATCACCACTTTTATAAATTCGTTCACAGCCTTGAGTAGTTATAGTTAAATTTGAGTGGTCTTCGCATATTATAGAGTTCGAGAATTTATCACCGCCTGTTAAACCACCAGAAGTATTAATCATTATACATTCAAGTCCATTAGCTCGCCTAGGAAAGAGAGCTCTTGTAGCGCCTTGCTGAAATAGGTTCTTAATTTTACTCTGACCAGCTGAAGTTAAGTGCAAAATACCTTTAGCGCGCGGAGGGCCATCCAATCGGTTTATTTTTTCTAGATACATTTGATTTCCAGCAATGGACAAATATTTGTATTAGTATTTTAAAATTTGGACTAAACGCAGCAATATTTAAATTTTAATAGACTTGTTAAAAGATTTTTTCGCTCAAATATAATAAAACGATTAAAATTTAATCGTAAAATGGTATCAGACTGAAATACTTTTATGGATTAGAGAGTTAGATTAGAGAATCTCAATGAAAGAAATAAATGCTGAGAACTTAGTACTGAAATACTTCAAGGGAGTTGATGAAGAAAATATCAGCTCAGTTCTTGATACTTTGACCGAGGATTGTGTTTTTTCAATAGAAACCCATGGAATTAAGTTGGTTGGGCATGACGAAATCACAAGTATGTTTAAAAGATTGTGGAAAAACCATGCGTCTGTTGAGCATAAGGATTTCTATTTTGTAAAAGATGCTATGAAAAATCAAGTTGCTGTGAGGTTTCAAGTCATAAACATTCTTCACAATGATCAAATTATATCAAAATCAAATTGTAATTTTTTCACACTTAAAGACGGTATTTTTTCAGAAGTACGCGTTTACATGGCAGGTGAAAATACATTGAATAAAGAAAATTGACTACCTAATGATCGAAATCTGAAGCAGTATTCAACATTGCTTTAAGCATAATGCTTTTGTCTACTGGAGAGGTTGGGTAACCGTTTCTGCTGTGAGAGAGGCCAGAGCTTAGAAGTAGCTCTGCTTTTTTATAGGTTAATGGCCCTGGGTTTATTATGGGAACAGGCAAGCGGGACGACAAAAAGCTATGTGCTTGATGCATTGTAGTAGAGCCCAGAATAATTACTTCTGCATTGTCTTGGTCTATAGCTTTTTTAGCTGCAGTTTCTAAAAGAGGAAATATTTCCTCTTCTTTTCCCTCTAAAAGTGCTTGATTATCAGGGGTTACGTCTATTGATCTAATAGATGCTAATGAGCTTCTTATTCCAAGATCATTTATGGTTTTCTCATAAAGATGAAACCATTTTTTCCACATAGTAATTATTGAAAATTTAGAGCCTAGGGACATTGCTATTAACATAGACGTCCTGCCGGGGCCAATAACGGGTATTGAAAGAACTGACCTAAGGGCTGAAACACCAGAGTCGCTCATTGTATCTATGCATACAGCCGAAAAACCTTCCTTTTCTGCATCCAAACCAGCTTCTAGTATTCCAACATCCGCGAGGACCATATCTGACTGACTGACATAATTCCGCGGGGCAGCTTTTACTGGTCTAAATACAAATTCAAACCCCTCACCTATATCAACAGACTTTAATTGATCCTGCCGCGATAAAAGATTTTCCTGCGACATTGGGAATGGTACAATAACAAGAATTTTCTTCATAAATAAAATATATTGTTTAGAATTAGAAACATTATCTTAAGGACGACACGAATGATTTCTCTTGTCAATAAAACTTTCTTTGTTACGGGACTAGGAAGTGGAATAGGGTATGAAACTGGGAAACTAATCAAAAGCTTAGGGGGCAACCTAGCGGGAACAATTGAAAGTGAAGATCAGAAAAAAAATGTTGCACCCCTGACGGAAGATATTTTTCTACTCGATTTAAGCAATAGTCAGGAACTTCAATCCGCTGTTCAGTCTGCCGCAGATAGATATGAGGGATTAGATGGTTTAGTTGGCGCAGCTGGAATTATAAAATTAAAAACAATTGAAGCAACAACAGCTGAAGACTTGAAGCAAACTATTAATGTGAACCTAACAGCAAATTTTGAACTAGCTCAATTTGCAAATCCTTTTTTGAAATCTGGAGCAAGTCTTATTTTTATTTCTAGCCAAATTGGTCTTGTAGGCCATGATAATGCCGCTGCCTATGCAGCTTCTAAAGCTGGACTAAATGGTTTTGCAAAATCTGTAGCCCTAGAGCTTGCGAACCGACAGATAAGAGTAAATACGGTTGCGCCAGGGCCCATAATGACACCAATGACAGAGGCAGCCAGATCTGATCATAACCGATATGAAGAAATAAAGAGTAAGATACCACTTGGGCGTTTTGGAGAAGCTGAAGAGGTGGCACAGGTGATTGTGTTTTTGCTATCTAATTCAGCGTCTTTTATTACAGGTCAGGTGATTGTCGTTGATGGCGGTTATACAGCAAAATAAGATCTCAAAGACCAAGATATGACCTTTTTAACTCTGCATTTTTTAACAGATCTTTTGATAACCCAGAAATAGCAATCGCCCCTTCTTCAATGACATATGCGCGATCAGCTATAGAGAGCGATTGGGTTACATTTTGCTCCACGAGCAAAACAGTTAGACCGTTATCACTTATTTTTTTTATCAGGTCGAACATTTGCTCCACCAGCAATGGGGAAAGTCCCAATGATGGCTCATCAAGCAATAAAAGGCGAGGATCACCCATTAAGCCTCGGCCAATGGCAACCATCTGCTGCTCCCCGCCCGAAAGGGTGCCAGCGGTTTGACTTATTCTCTCAGAAAGCTTCGGGAATATATTCAAAACGTTTTCTAGATTGGAGGACCGATTGCTTTTACCTCTCCGGTAAGAACCTAACTCTAAATTGTCCTTAACAGTAAGATTAGGAAAAAGTTTTCTGCCCTCGGGAACATGTATTAAACCCATATCAACTATTTCTTCAGGTGACTTGTTGGAAATTACTTCATCCTGAAAAAATATCTTCCCATGATTTGGCTTTATCAAACCGGATAAACAATTATTTAAAGTAGTTTTGCCCACTCCGTTACTGCCGAGTACTGCAACAACCTCACCTTGATTTATTTCCAATGAGATATTCCTTAAAACTTCGACAAGTCCATAACCAGCAGCTAAATTTTCAACTTTTATTAAGCTCATGCGCCCTCCGCCATAGCTTCGGCAGCACCATGCCCCAAATAAGCTTCAATCACCTGTGGGTTTTCAGCTACTGAGGAAGGGGTTCCACTGGCAATGAGTTTACCATCATTAAGAACATATGTACGATCAGATAGATTCATTACAGCTTTCATGACATGTTCTATTAAGAAAATAGTAACTCCACGGTCTCTTATCCCCTTAATAACTTTAACGATTTCATCTATTTCTGCTGGATTTAATCCAGCCATCACTTCATCAAGCAAAAGGAGCTTTGGATCTGTTGCCAGTGCTCGAGCTAATTCAAGACGTTTTCGGCCTGCTACTGTAAGACCGTCAGCGCCTTGACTTAATAATGATGTCATACCAACAACTTCAGCAACTTCTTCAGCTTTTTTTCGCGCACTAATTGTCTGAGGCGTATTACTGTATGCACCAACCATAATATTCTGCAAGGTTGTTAGACCTGCAAATGGTTGAGTTATTTGAAATGTCCTAACCATACCACGCTGGCAAATTTGGTGGGGCTTCATACCCACAATAGAGGCGTTTTCAAAATTTATTTCACCTTCATCTGCCTTTAAGAAACCCGCAACCATTGCAAATAAAGTTGTTTTACCAGCTCCATTTGGGCCAATAAGTGAAACAATTTCCTTTTCATTTACTTCGAGATCAACCGAAGAAACAGCTACCAAACCTCCGAACTTTTTTGTTAAATTGTTTACCCTAAGCAATTTAAGATTCCTCGCGCGATCGTTTTTTATCGAGAGAATTGGACCCTGATTTTTTCTCTTTTTTCTTAAATGCGCCGATCAAGCCATTTGGAAGATAGCCAATAATAATAATTAGGATCAAACCATATACAATTAAACTTAGTCCTGGAGTATCGATAAAGTGCCGGGCCACTTCATTAACCGTATGTAAGACAAAGGCACCTACCAGCGGTCCAAAAATTGTGCCCATCCCACCGACGATTGTCACCAAGAGCATCTCAACAGACAGGTGGATCGAATATGCTATTGGTGGATCAAGATAGAGATACTTTTGCGAGTAAAAGGTACCAGCTGCACCTCCCATAGCGCCCATTATCATGATTGCGTAAATTTTGCACCTCAAGGTATCTATACCTAAAGCTTCAGCTGCATCTTCATTCTCGCGGATAGCCACTAACTGCGCACCAAAGCGCGATCCCTCTAGCCAATATACTATCGCTATCGAAATAAACATTAGAACTAGAGCGAAGTAATAAAATCCAACTGGGGTTTCAAATTGCAAATTACTTAGACCAGGAGCGTAGGTCAGAAAAAGACCGACACCGCCACCTGTAAATTCTACAGAGTTTGCTAGAACTCTTAATAATTCTGCAAAAGCTAAAGTTATCAGAGCAAAGTAAGAGCCTTTAAGGCCAGATCTGAACGACATATAGCCGACAATCAAACCTAAAAAAGCACCACCCAGAATTGCTAGAAAAATTCCAAAAATAGGAGGAAAACCGAAGGTAGTTAATAAAATTGAAGAGACATATGCGCCAGTTCCAAAAAACATAACGCCTCCAAAAGAAAATTGGCCAGCATAACCACCTAATATATTCCATGATTGCCCCAAATAAGCAGTGAAAAATATCAGCGTAAGAACGTCGATATAAAACCTACTGCTAATGAAATAAGGCAATATAATTAGGCCAAGTGCTCCCAACACTAAAAAAGCAAGATGACGTCGCAAATTAGACATTACACCTTGCTCCCAAACAGCCCCGTAGGCCGAAATATCAAAATAAGAATAAAAATTAACGATATTCCAATTTGCCCAAGGCTTTCACCCAACAAAAGTCCACCTACAGACTCTGTAATTCCTATGATAAACCCACCAACAAGAGCGCCAACTACACTGCCCATACCTCCCAATACGACAATAGTGAAAGCTACTAGAACGAAGATGTTACCCGTATACGGATCTACGTAAAAGATAGGAAGCATCATACAGCCAGCAGCACCTAAACAAGCTATGCCAATTCCAAAAGTTACAGCAAAAATATGTTCAACGTTTATGCCTACAAGTCTTGCACCCTGTCTCTCCTTTGCAACCGCTCGTATTGCGCGCCCCAGATCCGTAAGGCTCATAGCGGCCCAAAGGATAGCACACATTAACAGAGCTGCAAAAAATGATATAACTTTGGGATATGAAAGGTACATAAAACCCAAATCGAAGGCTTCAAACCCATATGTTAGGTTCACGGTCTGTTGGTCTCCACTAAAGAAAAACAAAGCACCGTTTTCAATGATGATTGATAAGCCCAACGTAATAAGTAGTATATTTTGATCTTTGCCCTTAGCAAGAGATCCAATTCCATACCGATAAATTAGATACCCAAATATAAACGCACAGGGCGTCACAATAAGTATTGAGAAGTACGGATCAATATTAAACAGGTCAAACAGAAAAAATGCTGCGTACAAGGCCAACATCAACATAGCGCCATGAGCAAAATTGATTATGTGTAAAACACCATAAATTAGTGTCAAACCCAAAGCTACGAGGGCGTATATAGCTCCGTACATAAAGCCGTTGATAATAGCAGCAGGAAGCATGGATAGAGAGGCTGAAATCATAGAAAAATTTGCCTGTTATAAGAAAAACAGGCGACCCAAAGATCGCCTGTTTATATAAAATTATTAAGTACGGGGAAAAACTGCTTTGGCTGAAGCATACTCAGACGGAGCAATAATTTGCACATCGCCTTTTTGTGCCTGAATAGCGACAGCTCTTGATCCCATATTTTGACCGTTCACCATCTCAGTTTTGCCATAGGGCATAAAATCAACATCAATTGTTGAGCCAGCAAGAGCAGCATTTACGGCTTCTTTATCAGTTGATCCCGCGCGCTCAAACCCATCAGCTAGGAACATTACAGACATGTAAGCACAATACACTTCAAAGGTGAAATAGTTACCATCAGCCTCTGTTTTCGCTCTCATTGCTTGCCCTGAAGCAGAGCTCGGATTGTACCAGTGGTTCACGTCGATCATATTTTCAGCAATCTGCGGTAGATCATCAACAAACTTAAAGTTGAAGCCCCCGCCCAGCACCGAATAGCTTGCCATGAAGTCAACCCGCTGCTGACGCAATGTTTTAGCTAGCAATACATACTCACCAGGGTAGTTAATGGGCATGACGATATCCGGTTTTGCAGACTTAATTCTAAGAGCTACATTATCAAAGTTACGTGTTGGGTTTGCGTGTTTAATAGTATCAATGACCTCGATGCTGTGCTCTTTCAAAGCTGCCGTCATTAGTTTTGCTGTACCAGTTCCAAATTCTGACTCTTCATGAACAATTATAACTGTTTTGGCAGGGCTGCCTGCTAAACGATTTATTTCACCCAAGTTTGTGGCCGCATCACGTGCTATTCGCCCATAGCCATCAGCCATACGGAAAACATTTGGAAGTCCTCGCTGAACGAGCTTATCAGAAACCCCAACATCTACTGAAAAAGGAATATTGTACTTAGCAGCAGCAGCCGACGCAGCAAGTCCAACAGCGGACTGATAACAGCCTTGAATAGCATGAACACCTGCTTCATTCATCTTTTCGACTTCAGCAGCACCAATTTCAGGCTTTGTCTGCGAGTCCCCGAGAAGTGCTTCTAATTGCGCACCACCCATAGACTTTATTCCACCAGCAGCGTTTATGTCAGCTATAGCCATTTGGGCTCCATAACGAAGCTGAGCTGCTGGATATGCTGCCCAACCCGTTGCTGGATGAATTAGTCCTATTTTTACATTACTCGCTGCCTGAGCAATCCATGGCGTTCCCACACCGGCTGTTAAAGCAACAGTCGCAGCAGTACCTCCCAAAAAATTACGCCGTGAGGTGTTCGTTTTTAAAATTGATTTATTCATACTATTCTCCCTTTAGTATTTACTTATATTCAAGAACTGTTTCATCTTTACCTAAAGTAAAGAATATAATGTTAAGGTTAGGCAAGCTTTATTCTTTACTGCTGAAATTTAAACAGACTGGATAAGGTACAGAAATGGAAAGTACTGTTACTAAATTTGCTAATTTTATTGGAAAATCAACGGATATTTCAATCTCTAATGCAGCCTTCCACTCAGCAAAATTAATTGTCGCAGACTGCCTAGGTGCAATAATTGGCGGAATGGCAGAGCCAGAAATTCGCGCACTTGCCGAATCTGAGGGTGCAAATAGTAAAAACCTTTTTCAGATTTTAAGTGCCGCTGAAAAGGTTAATGACGAAACTGTGAGTTTTCTATTTGGTACCGCCGGAACAGTTTTAGAAATGGATGAAGGGCACCAATTTGCAAAAGGCCATCCTGGGATGCACGTTTTTCCTGCATTATTAGCGGCAGCAAGAAACAGCGAGATTTCAGGAGAAGGATTTTTAAGAGCATTTATTATTGGATATGATGTTGGGGCGCGTATAGGACTAGCATCCAACCTTAATCCAAATATGCACCCACATGGAACTTGGGGTGGTTTGGGAGCTGCAGCAAGCCTTGCAGCATTACATAACATGGATACCCAGCAAGCCAATGAATATCTTAATATTGTTTCTAGTCTAACATTAGCAACGAGCAGAAAAACTATGCTGGAAGGGGCAACTGTTAGAAATTCATATACTGGGGTGTCAAACAAAATGGCCCATGTTGGGCTGTCACTTTTAAAAGCTGGGTTCACTGGAGAAAGTGACGGGATTAAATCCATTTTCGACGGTGTTGTGTCTAGTAGATTTGATAGCAAAAGTGCATTTGAGTTAATCGGGAAAAGATTTGAAGTTAATAGAAATTACTTCAAACTCCATGCCTGTTGTCGATACAACCATGCTGCTTTAGATGCATTGTGGAAACTTATCGAAAATCATAAAGAATTAAAAAGCCTTGCTTTAATTAAAGAGATAAAAATCCGAAGTTATAATCTTGCAGCAGAACTCAAAGATCAAAATCCACGAAATGTGCTGGCATGCAAATTTTCTGTACCTTTTGCAATATCAACGACACTAGTAAACCTTGATTCGGGAGTGATGAGCTTCACAGAAGCTATGCGAACCAATAAAAAAATTCAAAAACTTTGCCAAAAAGTAGTTATAGAAGAAGATCCATTAATGACACAAAAAACTCCCGATTTAAGACCTGCTCATGTAACAATATCTATGGAGGATGGCACTACTTTTGAAGCTAGCGTAACAACTAACCGTGGGGATTGGCAGGATCCATATTCTGAGAAAGACTTACAAGAAAAATTTTTGAGCCTTGCGACAAGACTTTGGAATAAAGAAAAGGCACTGAACGTCTATTCACAGTCAATGAGCCTAGAAAAAATACCTTTAAACACTTTTATCAAAAGCATAATAAATTAAATATCTCTGGTGTAAATTTGACTAGCTATAATTTAAAAACAAAGAAAAATTCTTTAATCTTAATCTGACTTAAAAAGAATTGAATATAGGAATACCCTAAATGTCAGACCAGACGCTACTTTTAAAAAATGCAGACGTTTTATGCACAATGGCCGGACCAGACGGATGCGAAAATAATGCTAAAGAAGAAATAAAAAATGGGGGTCTCTTTGCACGCAATGGCATTATTGAAACTGTTGCTGAAAGCAACTCTCTCCCACAAACGGCTGATACTATTATTGATATGAAGGGACATGTTGTCATCCCCGGAATGGTTAACACTCACCATCATCTATTTCAAAACTTAACCCGTGCCGTACCAGCGGCACAAAATTCAGAACTTTTTGGATGGCTGAAAACTTTATATCCAATATGGAGTAATATTGGGCCAGAACATGTTTACTGGTCAACCGCATTAGGCTTGGCTGAACTTGCATTAAGCGGATGCACTACATCCTCTGACCATCTCTATATCTACCCCAACGGTGCTAAATTAGACGACTCCTTATCCGCAGCAGCAGACATTGGTGTCAGATTTCATGGAACACGGGGATCCATGAGT
>QOQI01000035.1 GCA_003332035.1 Paracoccaceae bacterium | reverse complement strand
CCTTGCGCAGCGATGGGGACTTACAAAAAAAAATAATAATGTGTTAAAAACAGAACGTGATTTGAAACTCATATTTCCAAAAAATCTGTGGAATAAATTGCATTTGCAAATTATTTTCTATGGGAGAGAATTTTGTTCAGCGCGGGGATGTAGAGGTGTGCAATGTGAAATATGTACGACCTGTTATCCAAAAAGAAAAAAACCATTTGATTGATTATCATTTATAATTTTTATTATGAATTAGACTATAATGGGTAAAAATATAATTTTTGGGGGCGCTTTTTTGAAATTGGCTAAAGAAACTATATGGCATTTCACTTGTGACTTCTGTAATTTATGGTGGTCCTTTGCCTCTTCTGATGGATATGAACCAAAAGATAGTATTTTTTGTCCTCACTGTGGAAAGAAAAATAAAATAGAAGATAATTAGCTCTTAATTATGGCGATAATTTTCTAGCAACAATTAATTTTGTTAATAGAACTAATTATTCCACAGTGCCGTGGAAAGATATTTCAATCCACTATCACATATTACTACCGCAATAGTTTTACCTACCATATCTCCAGAAAGTAATTTCAGTGCTGCGGCTACATTTGCTCCAGAAGAATAGCCGCCAAAGATGCCCTCATACTTTGCAAGTTCTTTAGTGGTTTTTTCAGCTTCATTTCCTGATACCTGGATAAATCCATCAACTGGAACTTTATCAAGAAACTTTAGGTCTGGAATTATGTATCCACCACCTTGAATTGGATGGTGGGGATTTGTAACTGGCTGTCCAGCCATAACAGCTGCACCATCAGGTTCGACAACAAAACATTGAATGTCATTGTTGCGTTCCTTAAATGCTTTGGCGATGCCTTTATAAGTCCCGCCGGATCCTAAGAAATCAGCAAAACCATCTACGCTTCCATTAGTTGCCTCCCATATTTCCGGAGCCGTATTGTTGTAATGAGCACGCCAGTTGCCGTCTCGGTAAAATTGATCCGCTCTGAATGCCTGGCGCTGTTTGGTGATTTTTTTAGCTGCTTTATCTACTAAATCCAGGTCTCCTCCTGATACTTGGCCTGGACTGGAGTTTGGTAATTGATCAACAAGAACCACCTCTGCTCCAAGGGAATGCATCATGCGGGCCCTTTCTTCGGAGTTCCCTTTAGACATAACGGCTACAAAAGGATATCCTTTTAGGCCACAAACTATTGCTAAACCCGTTCCCATATTTCCTGAGGTTAGCTCAACTACTGTTTGCCCAGGTGAAAGAATACCTAAATTTTCTGCTTCTTCTATGATGCCTAATGCAGCTCGATCCTTTTTTGAAAAACCAGGATTTAGATATTCAAGCTTTGCCAGAATAGTTCCCTTTACGCCATGTAATTTTGTTAAGCGATCTAATCTAACCAGAGGTGTATTTCCAATCGCGTCAGCTGCTGATTTTAGCACTTGGTTCATTATAATGTCCCTAGAATTGCATAGTTTTTCGATTGCTAATTTTATATTTTCTATTTGCAGAGTAATTTTGTTAGCGTTCTCGCTAAAAAGTTTAAATTTAATCAACCCCCCAAGTGTCGCTCAATCTATAACCTTCAGGCCATGGGTCGGTTGGTTCCAACGTATGCTGATGCAGCCCTGTAATCCAACCTCTACCGCTTATCTCAGGAATAATTGCCGAAATTCCATTTATGCTACACTTTTCTATTATTTTTCCTTCAAAAGTAGATCCGATGATTGAAACCGCTTTGATTTTTTGGCCTATCTTCAATTCTCCTCGAGCCTCAAGGACGGCCATTTTAGCGGAGAGCGCTGTCCCTGTAGGAGAGCGATCAACTTTGCCAGGCTTAATCGAAACAGCTGACTTAAAAGTGACACAATCTGCAGCGTGATCTTCTATTCTGCTGAACTGACAAAATGAATAATGGGTCCATTCAGATATAGTTGGATGGCGAAACCCAACTTGTTGGTTTGCAGCGTCAGTTATTTTTGCTCCTAGGCGAGCTAGTTCAGCCGCCTCGCTTGGATCAATTGAAAACCCTAATTCTTTTGCATCTACGATTACAAAACTGTCACCACCAAACGCCGTATCGGCTTTAATAGTTCCGTAGCCTTCTAGTTCTAACATAAAATCTAACTTGTACCCAAAACTAGGTAAATTTTGGATAAAAATTCGCTCTGCTTTCCCATTTCCACATAGAGCTTTAACTTTAACTAAGCCTCCAGGCGCCTCTAGAAAAAATTCTGTAACGGGTTCTTTCATGGCTATCAGGCCATGATCTAGCAAGACGGTCGCAACACAAATTGAGTTGGAGCCGGACATAGGTGGAGTGTCTTCAGGTTCCATAATAATAAAAGCTGCTGCTGCTTTTGGGTTTTTTGGTGGAACTAGTAAATTAACATGCCTGAAGACCCCACCCCTTGGCTCATTCAGCATAAAATTGCGTAGGACTTGGTCCTTGGCAATCCATCTACTTTGCTCCCACAGTGTCTTCCCAGGAGGGGGCTCAACACCTTCTATGATTACATCGCCAACTTCGCCCTCTGCATGTGCAGAAACAACGTGTATAGTTTTTATGCTTTTCATAAATTTGTATTTCTCTAAGTCTTAACCACTGAATACAAAGTTAGCAAACGAAGGGACCTAAATAAATAAGTTAATTGATAAGTTATCAGTTTAAGGCCTAGTTCAAAATTACTTACGAAACAAAGTTAAAATTTCTTATGAAGAAGTTGCCCAATCCCAATACATTTCACGTACTTTTCTGGTAATTGGTCCAACTTGATACTGACGCTCATTAAAGGCCGCCACGGGGGTTACTTTATTCATATTGCCTGACATAAATACTTCATCAGCGGTTTCAAAATCTTGAAAACTCAGAACCGTTTCTTGCACATTTTGACCAATTTCTTTTAAGTTTGAGATGTGTCGTGATCGTGTGATACCAGCGAGAAAAGTTCCATTGGCAACTGGAGTGAATACTTCCCCGTCTTTAACCATAAAGATATTGGCTGTGGCTGTCTCAGCGACATTGCCCATCGCATCTGCAACCAGAGCGTTGTCAAAACCTTTTGATCGTGCTTCCACAAGCATTCGAGCATTATTGGGATAGAGACAACCGGCCTTTGCGTTTACTACTGCGTCTTCAAGTACTGGACGGCGAAATCTGGTCTCTGTCAGACGAACAGAGGATGTTTCTGGGGCGAGTGGAATTTGCTCGAGGCAGATTGCAAAGCCTACTGTTTCACTGTTAGGGACAATGGCACTTAGATCACCATCGATACCCCAATACATAGGTCGAATGTACACGGCTGTATCGGCTGGGTAAAGTTTCAGGCCCTCCCAGACAATATCAACCATTTTCTTTGCACTAACTGTTGGCTTCAACATCAACGCTTCGGCAGAATTATTGACGCGCTCGCAATGCGCCAAAAGATCGGGAGCGACACCATTAAAGTATCGTGCTCCATCAAAGACATTTGATCCAAGCCAAGCACCATGATCCGCAGCGTTAATAACAGCTGCGTTGCCTTTGTGCCATGTTCCTTGGCAGTATGTGTTTATATTTTGGCCTGTTGCCATATCTATTTTCCTAATTGCTTTCGCAGTTTTACTTATCTTTTGCTCAATGTGAATAGTAAAATATTATTGCTGAAGTAAACCTAATAACCTTACTAAATTTTCTTGCGGCTGAAGGACTGTGTCATTAGGCTTTGTTTTAGTTTCCTAATGGCTTAAATGACTTTGTTAACTTTTTGATCTTGGAAATTTTTAAAAATGCTAACTGTGTTGAAAAATGATAAAAAATATACAAGAGATTGCCCACCGTCAGTTACAAGATTACAGAAATATAAATCCTGGAACGTGCTTTAGTGACGAAAAGTTTAGCCTCAGCATTCGTGAAGCCTATGCAGTACAAGACTCAGTAGTTAGTTTAAGATCCGCAGAAGGCGAAGCAGTAATTGGTTATAAAGTTGGGTGTACTGGCCCTGGAACAACAAAATTATTCGGGATGCAGGGACCTATTCGTGGTACTTTATTCGATATGGAAGTTTATGATAGCGGTGTAGAGTTAAATGCAAATAACTTTTGCAATCTGGCTGTAGAAGCAGAGATGGCAATTAAAGTTGATGCAGACAGCAACATTTTGTCAGTTTTTCCAATAATTGAATTACATAACTTTGTTTTTCGTGCACCACAGAAGTCCTTATCAGAATTAATTGCGAATAATGGTCTGAATAGAGGTTTAGTTTCATCAGCAAAATCTTGGCAAGAGCCATTAGAATTTTATGAAAAGAAATTGGAATTGTTGTTAGAGATAAACGGTTCGGAGATCGATTCTGGTGAGCTTTGGCCAATGGAAGGTGGCCCTACATCATCTTTACATTGGTTAAAAAATCATTTGGCAGATCATGATTTAAAGATATTACCAGGAAATATTATACTTGGGGGCACTGCTCTTGGATTACACAAAGTCCAAGCTGGTGATCGCATCGATGTAAAAGTTGGTGGGGAGAAAGCTGTTAACTGCTTCATAAAATGAATATTTCTAGATCTTCAAACTCACAGTAGATTAAAAATGCTCTAATTTTTTGCACTTAAATAAAAGTTGGCATTTCATGGAATTAAAACAGAGGCACCCAATGTTTTTCCTGACTCAATGGCTGTGTGAGCTTGGACTGCATCTTTCAATTCATATTCATAATTTATATTTGCGCTAATAATTTTATCTCCTATAGCTTTGAACAAATCACGCGCAGTCCATTCAAGGTCAACACGCTTGGCTACATAGTGCATGATCGCAGGCCGGGTAATGAATAATGAACCCCGACGACCTAGATCTTGGATTATATCTACCGGATCGGGTGGACCTGAGACATGGCCATAAGCGGCACAGATGCCCATAGGGCGCAAAGTGTCGAGAGAATCTTGGAGAGTGTCTTTGCCGATTGCTTCATAAACTACCGCGCAACCCTCATTATTGGTTACTTCCCGCACTACCTCAACAAAGCTTTTTTCAGATCGTACCACTGGAAAATGACAGCCTGCTGCTTTAGCAACCTCAGCCTTTTCTTGGGTTGAGACAGTGCCAACTATGGTAGCCCCAAGAGCTTTCGCCCACTGACAAAGAATTAGCCCCATGCCACCAGCTGCTGCGTGTACAAGAATCGTATCCCCAGGCTGCACAGCATAAGTTCGATGCAAGAGGTAATGCGCGGTCATTCCCTTCATCAACAAAGCAGCAACTTCCCTATCATCTAAATCTTTGGGCAAATGAAGCAATTTATCGGTAGGATAGTTACGGACCTCTGAATAACTACCCAAAGGTGGAATTCCATATGCTACTCTATCTCCAGTCTTAAACTCAGTCACTCCTTCTCCAATCCCCTCAACTATTCCAACACCTTCAAATCCAATAACAACTGGTTCTTCAGGTACAGGCCAAGGATGAGAAATTCCGGCTCGGTGATAAGTGTCTGCGTAGTTTACTCCTATTGCTGTATGTCGGATACGTACTTCCCCTAATTTCGGATCTGCTACGTGCCAGTCTTCCCACTTCATACAGCCTGGTGGACCTTTTTTATGAATTACTTGTGCTTTTGACATTAGTTTTCTTTCGTCTCTGCGTCTGAGTAAACAAGATTAGTTCAAGTTGAACCCAAATTATAAATCTGAGAAATCTCCACTTCGACCTTTGCCTTTCGCAAAACGGGTGGCGCCTTCAATACCTTTTGAGACCTCATTCTTGCTGCCGGCCCATTCTTGTTTCAAAGCTTGATTTAATGATAAACCATGCTGATTTTGCACTGAATTACGATCAGCGCGTAAACAACTTTGAGGGAAGCGTGAAATATCATGTGCGAGTGCTTCAGAGTAAGTTCGCGCATCTCCGTCAGGTACTACATATTCGCAAAGTCCAATTTGAAGTGCTTCAGCAGCATCAACACGTCGCCCTGTTAAGATTAGGTCCATTGCTCGTCCTTCCCCAACCAATCTGGGCAATCTTACTGTGCCTCCGTCAATTAACGGAATACCCCATCTTCGGCAGTATACACCCATATAGCTGGTTTCTTCCATAACTCGAAGATCGCACCAAAGCGCCAGCTCCATACCTCCAGCTACTGCAGGTCCCGCGACAGCCGCGATTATTGGTTTTGACATATTGAGCCTACTTGGTCCCATAAGAGCCATTGGAGGCAATCCTTTATCTGGGAAATCATGCGGGTCGAGAGCGTCTACTCCTAAAAGAGTTGATGCATATTTGAGATCCCATCCAGAACAAAATGCACCGCCTTCACCCCAAAATACACCAACGTAGGCACTTTCGTCTTTATCAAAAGCCTTAAAAGCTTCAAATAAATCGGTAGCACTTTCAGGATCCATTGCGTTTCTGGCTTCGTAGCGGGAGTGAATTATTGTCCAAACTGGTCCATCTTTTTCGATACGTACACTCATCTCAGAACCTTTCCATATTCACCAGAAAGGTATTTTTCACGAATTGCAAATTTTTGCACTTTTCCTGAACCAGTTAAAGGAAATTGTGGAACCTGTATCCAAACCGATGGAGTTTTCTGAGCTGATAGATATCGGCGGCAGTGTTCACGCAAATTCTCTACACTTGGCTTTTTATTAGACAAAATAAATGCACCAATGATTTCTCCCCATTTCTCATCTGGAAGGCCAACAACCGCCACCTGTGAAACCGCAGGGTGGGTAACCAAGGCTGCTTCAATTTCTGCAGGGAAGTGGTTTTCGCCACCCCTGATAATCATATCTTTTACACGGCCAGTAATGCGGACGAAACCTAGTTCATCCATTGTGCCAAGATCACCTGTATGCAACCAGCCTTCGCTATCAATTGCTGCACTGGTTGCGTCTGGATTATCGTTATATCCAGTCATTACGGCATAAGAGCGGGCGCATATTTCTCCTACTTTTCCTAAAGGAAGAACTTGGTTTTCATCAGTTGAACGAATGGAAACCTCAGTTTGTGGTAAAGGTGGCCCTGCGGTCTCAACAATTTGTTCTATTGTTGCATTTATTGGATTTAAACAAATCATTGGACTATGCTCAGTTTGTCCAAATGCACTTAACAGATGACAACCCAAACTTTCGCGAACTCTTTTGACCAAATCTGGAGGGACTGGAGCTCCGCCTGTCGAAACAGCTTCAAGTGAGGACATATCGCGTGGGATCTTTTTCAGAGATTCTAACAGGTTAAATAACATGGTAGGGACTGTGAAACAGGTTGTCACTTTTTGAGTCTCTATAATTTGAGAAAAGATATCTGCATCGAACTGTTTAATTAAAAGCATTTTTGCTCCAGCTTGCAAACATCCCAGCGCTCCAGTAGCACAGCCGGCAGTATGGAATAGGGGCATAAAATTTGCCCAGACTGAATGCGATCCAACGCCTTTGCGGTCACAGAATAAGCGAGCATTGTTCAATAGGTTCTTATGGCTCAATATTGCACCTTTCGGGAAACCGGTTGTCCCTGAGGTATACTGAATTTGTGCGGCATCATCTGAATGAACGTACCGTAGTTGAGTTGGAAGGTTTCCTTTTGCGTAGAGCGCTTGTACATCCATCAAATTTGTAATTTCGCGAAGATGCTCATTGCCTTTCGTTGCTCCAAGCGCAATTTTATCCATTGGATTATCGCGAAACGCATTAACCATAAAAAGGCCGACGGCTCCTGATTGTTCTAAAACATATCTTAGTTCATTGGCCTGGAACGATGGATTGGCTGTGACTAAGGTCAACCCTGACATTGCACAGGCATATTCCATAAAAATCCATTCTGGGATATTTGGAGCCCATACTACAATTCTTTCACCCATCTTAAATCTGGTGTTTAAAGCAAAAGCGAGGCGTTCAGACTCAGCCAACAGTTCTGAGTAAGTCCAAGATTGCCCACGTTCACCTGTATCTAAAATATCAACCATCGCAATACTATCTGAATTAGCTGATGCTATCGTTCTCAATAGTTCACCAATAGTGATGTCCAGTATTTCGTAGCCTGCCTGTGCCGGGAAATAGGAGGTTGTTAATTTCATACAGTTTTCCGTTTTAAGAATAATTGCTCATCTTATAAACCCTTACTTTTTTCGGGTCAGACCCATTTCCATATTCGATATGCGCTTCATTTCTGGTGCCTCGAATAGCGTTGGATTTTCTAGAAAATCCAACATCATTCCTGTTGAATCTCCTCCCCAGAAAACCTCACCATCAATTACAAAACTTGGGACACCGAACACTCCGTCGCTGGTAGCTTGAGCTGTGTTTGCACGAAGAGTATCTTTAACTACTGGATCTTGCATTGCACTTTCAGGATGAGGGATATTAAGAGCGCCTCCAATCAACCGAATACCTTCTGGGCTATCAGGTTGAATTCCTTTTCCGTAAATTAGGTCAAATACAGCGCGGGTATTTTCTATACCTGCCCCAGCTGCAGTACATAGTCTGAGGGCAGGAATCGGATTGAAGGGGTGCATAGGTGGCATCGTAAAAGGAATTCCTAATTGATCAGCGTTCCATTGAAAAAATCTATAAACAAAACGCCTCTTGGGTGGAATTTCGGCTGGCCCAAGTTGGCCCCAATGCTGCAAAATTGCTCCAAAAACTGCTGGAACTGGTGTTATCTCCAAATTATTAGGTAGTTGAGGAAATCGCGCAAATTGCAAATAGGCGAAGGGTGAAATGAAATCGAAATACCATTTTGCTTTTGTCATGATCTGCCACTCATATTTAAATTGGCCCTTAATCCAGAGTATTCTAACATCTCAGCTTTTGCCACGATTTTGCAGCAAGCCATTTTTTGGAAGGTCCTTCCCTCCGACACGGACATAATCGTTACTAGAGCCAAAGCTTTCACCCTTTTTGAGTAACCCTGCGCCAGGGATAAAATTTACTTCAAAACGTATACCATCGGGGTCTTCGAATAAGACATAATAGTAACCTTTTGCCCAGTCACGTTCTTCTGGACCACGTATGATTGTCGCTCCAAGCTCGGCCGCCAAGACAGCCGTTTTGTCAACATCTTCGCGAGACCGCCCGCGCAGACAAAGATGATGAAGCCCAACTCGATATTGCTGAAATCGTTCATCTTCAAACTCGGGATCACATCTTCGTACCCCGATAGCGGTACGTGCACCCACATGATAGCAAAAGTCTGGACCGTCGCTGACACAAACCATTCCAAACTTTGGTAATAAACCCGAATAAAAAGTACGTGCTTTGTCAAATTGGCTAACTGTCAGGATGACGTGGGCCATACCGTTTATACCAATTTCGGGAATTTCGTCGCTCATGTCGTCGTCATAGCTGAACCAAGAGATTTCACAGCATCTGCACGGCCTGGCGTTGGAGGAATATTCAAGCCACGCTCACATGCTGGTCTGTTCCTCAGCTGTTCCATCCAGCGTTCAAGGTTAAGCAAACCTTCGGTTGGTACACGTGCCCAACGGTGGCTGCGTATCCATGACCAATTAGAAATATCAGCTATAGAAAATTCTTTAGATAGCCACTCTCGACCTTCTAATTGAGTATCAAGCACACCATATAAACGCCTTGTTTCATTGTGATAGCGTTTCTTTGCGGCTGGTACGTCTTCGGGGAAATAGCGCTCAAATGCTACAGCCTGGCCTTGCATCGGGCCAATTCCGCTGGCCTGAAACATCAACCATTGCATTACCTCTGCCCGCGCAAATCCTTCTTTGGGCAATAGTTTACCTGTTTTTTCAGCTAGATAAAAAAGGATGGCATTTGAATCGAAAATAACAAGATCATCTGCTTCGTGGTCAACTATCACTGGAATGCGTCCGTTGGGGTTCATTGCTAAGAATTCAGGTTTATGCTGATCTCCTGCTGCAAGATCTATGTAATTGACCGTATATGGCAGACTTAATTCTTCTAGTGCCATGGCAACTTTCCAGCCGTTTGGAGTAGGAGAGGAGTAAAGGTCTATCATTTTGCTAACTAATCGTAATTTTAATTTTTAGTCAAAGAGCCTCGGAAGGTGCATTGATTGAAAATTTTGGTTTAAAAGTTAATAAATAAACAAAAAGTACAGTCGCAACAAAACAAGCAAACCCCGCAAGAAAGAATGCAGGAACATAAGTGCTCAATATATCCCGAGAGAGACCAGAGCCATAAGCTGCGACTGCTGATCCCAATTGGTGAGCGCCAAAAATCCATCCAAATACAATGGGTCCATTGATCATTCCAAAGAATTGTCCGCTCAGTTTAACGGTTGGGGGTACCGTTGCTATAAAATCAAGGCCAAAAAAGATTGCCCATAAGGTAAGGCTGTAAACATCAAAATTACTGTAGGGTAGATAGAGTAAAGATAACCCTCGTAAGCCGTAGTACAGACCAAGTAACGTGTAGTTATTGTAGCGATCTGAAAGCCAACCGGAACCCATTGTCCCTACGAAATTGAAAAATCCCATGAGAGCCAGATAAGAAGAAGCCATAATAATACCAACATTGTTGTCAGCGCAAAATGGAATAAAGTGTTGTCCAACAATTCCAGTACTCGTAAGCCCACAAATGAAAAATGTGATCGCCAAAATCCAGAAAGCTGGATGCTTAATTGCTCCCGCCAAAGCTTTGAAAGATATGGAGACTGCATTTCCGGTATTTTCTTCAGGTGGATAATAAATTTTATCGTCACCATATGCAGGGAGGCTAAGTTGTGAAGGCCAATCTTTCCCAAGCAAAAAGAACAAAGCCCCGCATATTATTCCACCAATCAACCCTGGTGCTATTGCAAACTGCCAATTAGATACTGTTGTGATCCAGGCCATCACTGGCATAAATATCAGTTGTCCAGCCGCGAAAGCAGAAGTCATTATCCCTACAACCAAACCACGCCTGGCGGTGAACCATCTGGTGGCAACTGTTGCCGCGAGACCCAACCCAATTATACCTGAAGCAATTCCGAGACATAAGCCTATGCTTACCAATAGATGCCATTTTTCGAAGGCTAGAACCGTGCAAAGTAATCCTATGACTTCCAGAAAAATGACAATTAGAACTACATTTATCACTCCAATGCGGAGCATCAATGGAGCACCTATAGGGCATAACATGGCGGTCATGAAATACATCAGGCCTGTAGCTATTGATACATCTGAAATATCCCATCCGTAGGCTTCGGTGATTGGTAGAATTAAAATTTGTGGTGCACTCGCAGTCGTCGAAGTGGCTAACGTAAACATGAATACTATTGCAGCCATTACCCAAGCATAATGAATGCCAGCTTTATCTAAATAAGTTTTGAGCTGTTCAGCTAGCATCAGTGTGATCTCCCTGATAAGATCAGTTTTCTGATCTCTTATTTGATTTTATTAGATAATATTTTATTTAGATAATGAGAAATTTTTTATTTCATCAAAACTCATGTGATCAGTGGTATTTTTACCGTAATATACCTTTTCTATTACCCCAGTTTCATTAATCAATACGTCAACTGGAACTATCGTCATGCCTTTTAACTCCATAGGGAAATAGCCCTTTGAGCTTGCTTTTAATATTCTTAAAAATCCAACAAGTGATCCAATCAAAAATTTAATTAAGGATTTTTCTACTTCATATTTTGAAAAATATTCAAAGTTTTCGTCGGCAAGAATTGTGAACGGCGCTGTATGTTTCTCCATTACCTTAGCTAGATAATCTTGAGAAGAATTGAATATTGCTATAATTTCAAAATTTTCTCCCAACTCATTATATCGCTCAGTTATTTCGTGAATTCGCAAATTACAGAACGGACAAGTTGCAAATCGATAGAATGTAAGAAGGGTTTTTTTCCCCTTTATTTTTTTAATACTAAATTTTTCCCCTTCAATTGATGGTAACTCAATTTCAGTGATTAACTTTCCGGGTGTTAACTTCATTTAATCCTCTTACAAAACGCCAAAAATTTTTCCGAACCTAAGCAAAATTGATGAGAGTTATTCATCTCATTAACGCTAGCGAGGCCTCACCTTCTTCTAAGCGCACATTTTTTATTTTATCGGCAACGCCAGCAATACCTTTTTTCCGCTGTTGGGCTGCTTTTTCAAAAGTATCCTTATCTGGGTATACTGATGTTAAAGATGCTGTTGTCGGGCTTGTTCTAAGAAAAACAAGCACAGTTGCATCTGGAAAGTTAGTAGGAGCATTTTTGATATAGTGAGCTTCGAGCTCGTCACCTGCTTTCTCCGAAATATATTCAAAGTAATTCATCCTAACATAACTCATATTTTTTTAACCTCACCTTAGTTTCTCAGAGTAGCACAATTGCTTATCAGAATATAAACAATCAGTTTAGTGACGCTTCGTCAGTATTTTAAAATATATTTCTATGCCCAATTTTTAATCTTATTTATTTGAAAGCTTTTTTACTTGTTCTCAGCAAGGCTACCAAAATAGCTTGCCTGCAACTGCGCTCTGTGGGACACCGATTCAAAGAGCAAAAAAGCCAGCAGGCACACCCATGACTGAACCTAAAACACTTCTGCGTGATATATTTGGATTTGATGAATTTCGACCTGGGCAAAGTGAAATAATTGAAACTGTGGCCCTTGGAAAAAATGTTCTTGCCATCATGCCGACTGGTGGTGGAAAATCATTATGCTTTCAATTGCCTGCACTAATGAATACTGGCCTCACAGTAGTAATTTCGCCTCTTATTGCTCTTATGCGAGATCAAGTTCGTGGGCTTCAAGCCGCAGGAGTGGCAGCGGGAGCAATAACTTCAGCCAATACTGAGAATGAAACAGATAAAATTTTTTCGGAGCTGAACGCTGGTAAATTACGGATACTTTACCTAGCACCTGAACGTTTGGCTTCAACTGCAATGCTATCTGCTCTACATGGATATAATGTTGTTTCTCTGGTTGTGGATGAGGCCCATTGTGTGAGCCAATGGGGTCACGATTTTCGCCCTGACTATCTAAGGATAGGAGAGCTGCGGCGAAGCCTGGACGTGCCTCTGGCTGCCTTTACGGCCACTGCTGATGAAGAGACACGCCAAGAAATTATTGAGCGACTTTTTGATGGAGTAGCACCAAGTACATTTCTGCATGGGTTTGATCGTCCAAATATTCATTTTAGCTTTGTAATTAAAGATAATCCAAGGCGTCAAATTATTGAGTTTGTTAACCAAAGAAAAGGCCAGCCAGGCATCATTTATTGTGGTACTCGAGCTAAAACGGAAACACTTGCTAAGGCATTGAGAGAAGTTGGCCACAGTACGTGCCATTATCACGGTGGCATGCCCTCAGAGGACCGAAGAGTGGTTGAGAAACGATTTTCTGTCGAAGATGGACTGATTGTTGTTGCGACTGTGGCTTTTGGCATGGGTATAGATAAGCCTGATATTCGTTGGGTGGCACATGCAGATTTACCTAAATCAATAGAAAGTTTTTATCAGGAAGTTGGGAGAGCTGGTCGCGACGGTAGTCCGGCTGAGACTTACACGCTTTATGGAGCAGATGATATCCGTCTAAGACGTAGTCAAATTGATGAGGGTCTTGCTTCAACTGAGAGAAAGTCAGCTGACCATGGGCGTCTAAATGCTCTTTTGGGTTTAGCTGAAGCGTTGACTTGCCGACGT
>QOQI01000034.1 GCA_003332035.1 Paracoccaceae bacterium | reverse complement strand
GGCATATCAATTTTAAATAGACCTATAAAACATATAATAAATGCGACGACTGGTGCTAACACCCACCCAATTATGATTTTTCCCAGAACCGCCCAATTTATACTGGCTAAACCCTTTAAAATTGATATGCCAATAATAGCACCAACTACTGCTTGCGAACTGGAAACTGGGACTAATGGTATAGTTGGTAAACCTAAATTTGATAAAAATGTTTCAAGACCACGTGATGCGAACATAAACAAAACAATTGAGTGCGAAATTACCGCTATCAAAGCTGTCGTCGCAGAAAGACTACCAAGTTGGGATCCCACTGTTTCCATAACTTTGCGAGAATATGTGAAGACGCCTAGACCGATTGATAAACCACCCAATAGCAAAAGTTGTTGCGCTGAACTTATGGTAAAATTTCCAAGTTCAAGAGTTGGGAATGGTTGAACTGGTATAAAAACACCAACAACGTTTGCTATATTATTCGCCCCCAGGGCGTAGGCACCCAATCCACCAGCGACTATTAGAGCAATTCTTTTTATTGCGTCCAATGTAATCATATGGATAGCCATACGCCGCGAAACAAATTTTACTGATTGGACAATTAAAACTGCAATGATGCCTGCCAGAAGAGGACATAAGATCCAAGTGCTAAGAATCTTTAATAAAATAGTTGTATCAGTGGGTTTTTGAGAAAAGAAATTCCAGCCAATAATTGCTCCAACTATAGCCTGGGATGTTGAAACAGGTAGGCCCCCTTTAGTCATAATAAAAACTGAAAACCCTGCAGAAAGAGCAGTCATAAAAGCGCCGGGTAGGGCTGAAATAGCCCCAAGTTTTCCCAGGGTTTCAGTCGTTCCAGCTCCTGAAAATACAGCGCCGAGTAAAACACAAATAGAACAAATTATGGCTGCGGTGCGCCATGAAACCATTTTTGTTCCAACAGCGGTCCCAAAAACATTTGCTGCATCGTTTGCACCTAGAGCCCAGCCTAGAAAAAGGCCACTGGACAAAAATATAAATATAAGAGGGTCTATGGCCATTAAGATTGTCTTTTAATGGCGTAGATAGTTAAGCGATCTGCTACATCCTCTGCGTGATCTGCGATTGAGTCAATTCGGTCGACGAACTCTCTTAGATGAAGTTTCAATGCTAATTCAATATTTGAGGAAAAAATTTGTTTTTTTAGATTTGAACTTAATTTATCCGCCTCTTTTTCGTATAAATTAACTTTAGCGACATAGCTTGAAACTAAATGTGGTGATTGAAAAAAAACCCTAGCCCCAGTTGCTAATTCATCAACAGCCTTTGCAACCATATTAGTTAACCTTCGATAACCAGGAACTAATTCTTCATCGATAGTTGGAGATTCTATCGAAAATGCCCATAGAGATGTTTTCATAAGTGAAAAAACTTCATCTGCTGTTTCGATTAGCCCAAGAACATCACCTCTAGAATCTGGGATCAGCAAATCGGAATAAATTGCTAGTTTAATTTCGCTTCGCAGAGTATCGGCACTGGTTTCAATATCGCATACCTGCTCAAACCGAGTTGTGTACTCTTCTGACAAACCTTCTCGGAGATAATTACGTACTGCCAATCGATAGATTACTCCAGCTTCTGCCAGTTTAAGAAAGAAGCTATCTACTTTATTCTCAAGATCACTAGTTTTTGGAAATAGTCTTAAATTGAGTACCACTTGCTAACCTTATTTAAATATTTGCTGCTCTATGCAGCGGGGGTTTGTCTAATATGTTTTCTGTAAACTCACTAGAGTTATAATGGAATCTCATATATACCCAATCTTGAACAAAATATAGGCCCATTAGGAAAAATTATGGTTAAAGCTGCAAAAGGCGCACTGTTAGCAACGCTGGAAATTGACAGAAACTCTGATGTGCCAATTTATCGCCAAATTGAAGATTTTTTACGTCAGATGATACTTAATGGTGCACTGCTACCTAGTCAAAAATTACCCTCAACGCGTGAACTGGCATTAGAATTGGGCGTATCTAGGATCACAATTAAATCGGTGTATGAACAATTAATTTCTGAAGGTTATGTTAAAGGAAAAACTGGTGCTGGCACATTTGTATCTAAGGGATTAGACAGTGAGACACCGATAGTACCTTCCGTTGATGCAGAAAAAAATGACGATTTTGATAGAAATTTTTCTCAAACCGTTGAACAAATTTCGCTTTCAAAGGCAAGTGCACGGTATGGGTCAATCTTACCTTTTCGACCTGGTGTGCCTGCTTTAGACAAATTCCCAATTAAAAGATGGAATAAGTACCTGAGCCGGGCGACGACTAAATCTGACATTACAAATTTTAGTTATGGTGACTTACTGGGATCTAAAAAACTACGGTCATCGATTGCTCATCACTTAGCGGACTCAAGAGGCATGAAAGTTGATCCAAAGCAAATTTTAATAACCTCCGGAGCTCAGCAAGCTTTTGTTCTTATTTCTTACGTATTGATGAATAAAAATGATACAGTTTGGTATGAAAATCCTGGCCATATTGCTGGCCGAGATCTGATGAAAATTGTTGGCGGTGATGTATCACCAATTCCTATTGATAGTGAGGGCTTGAGTTTGCCCTTCGCGATTTTAAATTTTCCAAAACCAAAACTGATATTTACAACACCATCTCATCAGCAACCATTGGGTATCACAATGTCGCTTCAGAGAAGGCTCGCTCTTTTGAAATACGCACATGAAAATGCTTCTTGGGTGATTGAGGATGACTATGATAGTGAATTTCGTTATCGGGGTCGGCCTCTCCCTGCACTTGCGGCATTAGATAAGGTTGGTCGCGTCCTGTATGTTGGAACCTTTTCTAAGTCACTTTTTCCATCAGTTCGTATAGGTTATGTCGTAGTGCCGGAGGCTCTTATGGATGCATTTGCTAAGATGCGTAATATTTTTGGACAAACTTCGTCAGCCATAACGGAAGAGGCCCTTTCAAATTTTATGGATGATGGTGGCTTTGCAGAGCACATACGAAAAATGCGCCGTCTATATCGTGATAGACGAGACATTCTACTAAACGCACTGCGAGAAAATTGTTCTAATATTTTGATACCGCAGCAAACAGATGCGGGAATGCACATTCTTGCAGATATTAACAAGGGTATAAGTGATCGGTTGGCGCATTTGGAACTCCTAAAATCGGGAATAGATTCACTGCCCTTATCAATCTATTATGAAGGTCGTGCTCAAAGACAAGCGCTGGTCTTGGGTTTTTCGGGTGTGCAAAAAAAAGTTATTCCACAGCTAGTTAGCAAAATGGGTGCTGTCCTTAATTCTTTGAATACTGATAAGTAAATTAAACCCCTGAAAGGTCGGTAGAATTTGGAAATAAAACAGAGCCTTCCGGTCGGTGTAATTTACTTAATAATTGAGCTTATTTTATCGTTTTTTATTGCAAGTATTGTTAAGCTACTTGAACCAAATATTCCGATATTCCAAATTCTTTTTTACAGGTATTTGTTAAGTTTACCTTTGCTGATGATCTATGGATTTGCAAAATATGGGCTCAAAATACTCAAAGTTAACAACATTAGGCTTCTGCTACTCCGTATTATTTGTGGTTTTTTGGGCTTAGCAATGTGGTTCTTAGCAGTTGCTAAAATTGACATTAGTTTAGCTACCGTACTTCTAAATACTATGCCGCTTTTTATTACAATTTTATCGGTAATAATTGCGCGGGAGAGTGTTGGCTTGCGAAGGTCAGTCGCTGTGATTGTAGGGTTTTTTGGTGTAGTTTTTATAATTCTACCTATCAATGCATCTTTTAATTTTGCAGGCGTAGCATACGCGCTGTTGGGTGCTATTTTTGCTGGGCTGATGTTTGTTTTTATCAGGATGCTTGGTAAAACAAACGCCTCTATACCAACAGCAATATGGTACAATTCCTTTGGTGTTGTTGTTTCAGCAATTATTTTGTTTTTTAGCGAATACTATTTAAAAGATAACCTTATCAGTCTGATGCATAAAGATCTTCCCTGGAATTATTTACTGGCTCTCGGCTTATTAGCTAGTTTTCAACAATTTTTCCTGGCTGAAAGTCATAGATATGCCGATGCATCAGCATTGGCTCCCTTTCACTACCTTGCTATACCTATGGGTATAACTTTTGGGGTAATATTATTTAATGAAACAATTACCGTAAAATTTATGATAGGAACTCTAATAATAGTAGCGTCGAATTATTATATTCTTATTCGAGAAAAAACCCACTCTCCAAATTGAACTATTTATCATTTTCGTTCTCTAAATTTGGCTTTTGATACATAGCAGCTGAAGCTGGCATTGGAACTTTTGAAATTATCTCAACCTCTCTGACCTTTTCGCGGTAGATAGCATAAATTCCCCCAAACAGAATTAAACTCATACCAATCCATGAAAGACTAGAAGGCCAGTCACCAAATATTGCAATGCCCCAAAAAATACTGAATGGAATTGCAACGTACTCAAACGGTGCGAGTAACGAGGCTTCGACTGTGCGGTATGCATGGGAAGAAGTTATAGACAGCATTAAAACCGAAAATGCACAGATAATTATAAAAACCATATCTTGAAAAGTCGGATATATGGGGCCTCTAAGAAGAAAATCTATTGATAGGTTACCGGTTGGTTCCAATGGATTGAACCAGTTTATAAAAAGCAACGGAATCGCTGAGATGAGGTAGCAAAAATTTTGAATAGTCACGAGCGCATATAAATTTCCCTCAGACTTCAAGCTGCGGGTAAAAATCTGGAAAACAGCATAGCTTAATGCTGCGCCCAATGCTAATAACATTTCTGGTTTAAAATTCTCCGTTCCAGGCCGCATTATTAGAATTACCCCAGCCAAGGCTACCAGGACGGAGCTAATACGATGAATGCCTATTTTTTCCTTGAGTATAATCGATGAGAGTAAGGTGATTAGCAGTGGTGATACAAAAAATATAGAAACGACCTCGGAAAGGGGTAGGCTACCCAGTGAGATAAAGTACAGATACATAGCAATTACCAAGCACATACCACGGAGCGAAAACAGAAGGATTACCCGTGGAGGTAATTTAATAACCTCGCGAATACCTGCTCCAAAAAAAGAAACAACCAAGATACACAGGATAGCTCTAATCGCAACAATCTCTGCCAGGGGAAAGCGATCACTTAAAAGCTTAATAAGTGCATCATTGAGCGGTATTATTGACATTCCGAAAGCCAATAAAAATACCACTACCGGTGTCTTATCTATATGATTTTTTAATTTCAATTGAATATCTTTAATCAAGCTTAAATTAAGTCGTAATTTAGACAAAGTTCCAAATTAAGCTGTATTGCTTTTCTGTTAGCGCCAAAGAATTTGTCGCAATTAACAATAATTCAGCCAAGTTAGGATCAATCGTGATTAATATGTAATTTTAAACCCTAATTTTCTAAATTATTTTAACCCAAAAGCTGTAACTGCTTTATTTGGTTTTATGATAAATCTACTAAAAAGCTGTTTTAAATTATGTGTAAAGTAACATACAAGCTGTATATAATTTCGTAAAATGGATCTGACTAAGTGAATAAAGCACCCACCAAAGTCAAACTGTATCTAATCCTCAGTCTTATTTTAGACCCTTTCTATTTTATTTATCAAAACATTGCTATTTTAAGAAATAAAGAGGAAAAAAACCGGTCTGCTGAACGGTGGGTAAATCAGAAAGTTAAAAGGCCGGCTGGGCATCTGATTTGGCTACATGTCGCAAGCGTCGGAGAGGCGCTGTCTGCCTTTCCCTTAATTGAAAAAATATTAGCTGAAGTGCCGGAACCAAATATCCTGGTGACTTCCACGACCAAAACATCTGCTAAGCTGATCAAAGATTATGACGATGATCGTGTTATTCATCAAATGTCTCCATATGATACTTTCTTTGTTTCAAAAAGATTTCTCGATCACTGGAAACCTGATTTGGCTTGTAGGGTTGAAAGTGAGATTTGGCCGCGCATTTTAATAGAAATCGAGAAAAGAAATATTCCAAATTATCTTTTTAATGCACGATTTTCAAAAAAAACGGTTAAGCGAATGAAGAGTGATCTCACTTCTTCCAAATATTTACTGTCCCTTTTTGATCAAATCCACGTACCTGAAAAACACACTGAACAATTTTTGTTGGGAATTGGCGTTAAGTCGAGCAGTGTTTTGGTAACGGGCTCCTTAAAAGATAGTCGTGGTAGTTTGTCGTTTGATAGCAATTTGATGAAAGAATTTAATCAAGTTATAGCCAATAGAAATGTCTGGCTGGCTGCTAGCACCCATCGCGGTGAGGATGAAATTATTTTACAAGCTCATAACAAGATGGGTGGTATCCTCATAATAGTCCCGCGCCATACTGAAAGAGCTGGAGAAATAGTGTCTTTGTGTTCTTCAATGGAGCTGAACTGCCAATTACGTTCTGAGTTTTCACACTTAAAAAAAGATACTGAAGTATATATTGCTGACACTATGGGAGAAATGGGCCTTTGGTATTCTCTTGTCAAAATAGCTTTTATTGGTGGATCTTTAGTAGAAAGAGGAGGTCATAACCCAATGGAAGCTGCACAATTGGGGGTAATCAGTTTGCACGGTCCTCATGTTTATAATTCGAGTGCTAAATATGACAAATTTAAGTCTGAAGGTATTTCATACGAAATTAGTAACGCCCAAGACATAGTCGAACGGTTCGGGTCTTTGTCTGCTACGGTACTGGAGGTTAAAGCTCAGACAGCAAAAAACATCTCACGAGTGGATATGTTGGCTGTTGAAGAGAGTTCCAAAGCAATAAAAAAAGCTCTTGGAATTTAGCAGCTTAGGCTCAATTATAATCAACTTTTCCAACGCTTATGAGTCCAAAGCCACTGATCAAGATTTTCTTTCACACGTGCTTCTAGGCGGTCATTAAACTCTTGGGTCATTTTAATTGGGTCACTGTGTTCGATTGGAGCCTCAAAATGTAAATCAAAATTTGATTTTTTTCCTTTTCGCACAACAAAAAATGGCATTAGAATAGCATTGTATTTAAGTGCCATTTTTGCTGCTGAGGTTGCGGTAAAAGCGGTTTTTCCGAAAAACTTTAGAGGCTCTCCATTAGACATATGCTGGTCTATCAATAGTGCAATTAATTTTCCATTCCGTAAAAATTTCATCATTTCTGCCATTCCATTTTTGCCCCTGGCAAATAGGGGAGAACCAATAAGTGAAATGTTTTTCAAATAAGTCGCATTGAAATACGGATTATTCATCGGTCGATATAAGGCACCAAGTTGATAACCTTTGGAAATCAAATTTGCTCTAACAACGTCATAATTTCCAAAGTGCCCTGAAATAAGAATTACAGGCTGCGAAGTATCTCTCGCTTTCTCCAACAAAGCTTTTCCTGGGCCAATTACGTTAGCTTTTTGCCCAGCTAATTTAAACTCTTTTGGTGCAAGAAGTTCGAACATAGTCATTCCAATGTTATCAAGGCACTTGTTAACAAGTTCTTTTTTTTCATTTTTATGGAGGTTTGGCATAACTAAGTTGAGATTATATTCTATTCTTTTTTTATTGCCTGTTAATGGTGAAATAAAAAACTTAAATATCAAAGTACCAAAATGAACTCTAATTTTGTAAGGAAAAATTTTCAGAATATTGAGAACAAAATGGATTAATGTTGCCTCGATGGCATATGAGAATTTTAGAAAATAATTTTGAATATTTTTCATGGCTATTCTTTTAATTCGCTTTCATATACACCCCAAATGCCACTTTTTGGGACCCAACCTTTGTATCCGTCATCGCTAATTCGACACCAATCTATTATACATTTATCCAAAGTGGCTATATTGTTCTGTGGTAATTTAGCAATCACTTGGGCATCAATTGAAGGCAATAGCCGCATCTCTAAAAGTTCATTTTTTACCAAAGCAAAGCGAATTCCTGAAAGTAGAGTATAGTGTACCCATCCGCCTAATCCCTCAAAATCACGAACCCGGCGCCAGTTTTCATATTCACCATATATCTCCAAGGGCATATTTTTTCTTTTATAAATCCAATCGATCTTATGTGATAGTGAAGGTCCCCTTCTAGCATTAGCCTCATTAACTTTTAGAGAGACATATCTTGGAATTGGCAAGTTTGTAACTTTCCCTTTTAGAATTTCTTTTGCGAACAAATGAAAGGGTGCGAGTAAAAATGATCCCAGAAAAAATATTAAAATAATTTTTGGCAAAAGGATTTCTCTCAAGACAGACTTTTTGAACAAAACTGATTTTGCACACTGTGACATTTATCAATGTATTTGAAAAGTAGGTGAAAGTATTGAACGGAAGAAGAATTGCTGAAAGTTCTTCTATCTAGTCTTATTCCCAGAATATTAGAATATGCTTTCGTGCAATTTTCTAATTAAGCTTTCAGAGAAACAGACAATTCTCTCACATAACCTAATTTTATGCCCACTCGTCAGCAATTAGACAAAAAACTGAGCGCCGTTCGCAGAAATTGTCGACCCATTTATAAAGCCCGAACCCTCAGATGCTAGGAAGAGAACACACCGAGCTATTTCCTCTGGTTCACCTAAGCGGCCAGTAGGTATTTGAGATACAGTTGCTTCAATAGCTTTCTCAGGCATGGCCATAACCATATCTGTAGCTATATAGCCTGGACAAATAGCGTTAGCAGTTATTCCATTTCTTGCCCCCTCGTGGGCAAGAGATTTAACTATGCCTAAATCCCCCGCTTTAGTTGCGGAGTAGTTAACTTGGGCAAATTGTCCTTTTTGGCCATTTATCGATGAGATTACTATTATTCTGCCAAATTTTTGTTCTCTCATATTTGGCCAAACTGGATGAATTGTGTTAAAAACACCTGTGAGATTTGTGTTAATGACTTGGTTCCATTGGTCAGGGGTCATTTTATGAAAAGGTGCATCTCTCGTTATTCCAGCATTAGCCACTATGGTATCTATTGCGCCAAGTTCAGCCTGAACTCTTTCTAAGCCTGCGACGCTTTCTTCATAACTTGAAACATCCCATTTATATGTCTTTATTCCAGTCTCAGTTGTGAAATTTGATGCGGCCTCATCATTCCCAGCATAACTTGCTGCAACTTTGTAGCCCTCATTTTTAAGTGCTACTGAAATTGCGGCGCCTATCCCGCGAGAGCCACCCGTCACTAGTGCAACACGTTCCATAGAATACTCCTTGAATCAATAAGTAATAAAATTACCAAAATTAATATAAATACGCAATAATAATGCTACAAGAACTGTTTTAACGTTCTAAGCACATTGCGACGCCCATTCCTCCACCAATACAAAGAGTAGCAAGACCTTTTTTTGAACCACTTCGCTTCATTTCAAAAAGAAGCGTGTTTAGAATACGGGCGCCAGATGCACCTATAGGATGGCCAATGGCGATTGCTCCACCATTAACGTTTACTATTTTGGGGTCCCACCCCATGTCTTTGTTGACTGCTAAAGCCTGGGCTGCAAATGCTTCATTAGCCTCTACAAGGTCTAAATCTCCAACATCCCAGCCTGCTTTTTCTAACGCTTTTCTTGAAGCACGGACAGGACCAACACCCATTATTGCCGGGTCTAACGCAGCCGTTGCATAAGATTTTATGGTTGCAAGTGGTTCAATGCCTTGCTTTTCAGCGGCTTCTTTGGCCATTACAAGAACCCCTGCGGCTCCATCATTTATTCCAGAGGCATTTGCGGCCGTAACTGTACCCTCTTTATTAAAAGCGGGTCGAAGCTTCTGCATATCCTCTAAAGTTGCTCCCTTTCGGATGTACTCATCCTTATCAACCGTGATTTCACCTTTACGTGTTTTCAACACAAAAGGAACTATTTCATCATTAAATTTTCCACTGTTTTGAGCTTGTTCGGCTTTATTTTGCGAGGCTACAGCATACTCATCCTGCATCTCTCTACTAATTTGCCATTTTTGCGCAACATTTTCTGCAGTTTGACCCATATGATAACCATTGAAAGCATCCCATAATCCATCTTTAATCATACTATCAACGTACTTAACATCACCCATCTTTTGACCAGAGCGAAGGTGCGAAACATGAGGCGATAAGGTCATATTTTCTTGACCTCCAGCAGCGACAATATCTGCATCACCTAACATAACATGTTGCGCAGCTAAGGCAACGGCTCTAAGGCCTGAACCACAAACTTGATTTATTCCCCAAGCAGCACTATCGATCGGCAACCCTGCATTCACATGCGCTTGTCTTGCTGGGTTTTGTCCCTGGCCACTTGCCAATACCTGTCCAAGAATGGTTTCGGAAACTTGTTCTTTTTTAATGCCAGCTCGTTCAACTAAAGCGGAAAGCACTGTAGAGCCTAGATCATGTGCTGGAGTATTAGCGAAAGATCCCCCAAAACTACCTACGGCAGTCCTAGCAGCAGAAGCAATAACGATATCAATCATTAGTCGAATCCTTAATGGTTAATTAATAAGTTCAACCGATTGTTAAATGTTTTGCTGCGCCGCGGCAACCTCATCTTAAAAGTTGGATTCATTCTAACTGAAAATAGTTATTCTATTTAAATATTTGTGGCTTAAACCTTTGTATTATTTTCAAGCAAAAAACAATAATTTCTTAATTTTTTTGAGAATTTTTGCGTTGACTCTTTTAATCAAAAGCTTATACCGGCGCTTTATTGGTGTTGGTGGCCTCCGCGAGGAGATGCCTGTCGTGCTTCAACCGAAAAAATGTGTTGTAGCAAAAGGACAACGCCCTTCGTAACGGCTTTTAGCCATTTTTAAGGAAGGAGATCAGCGGATGACAAAGAGAACTGCTGCCAAATACAAAATAGATCGCCGTATGGGAGAGAACATTTGGGGTCGCCCAAAGTCACCCGTAAATCGTAGAGAATATGGACCAGGGCAACATGGTCAAAGAAGAAAAACTAAGCTGTCAGATTTTGGATTGCAATTGCGCGCGAAACAAAAACTTAAAGGTTACTACGGAGACTTGACCGAGAAACAGTTTAGACGAATATATTCTGAAGCTGAACGAGTTAAAGGTGATACTGGTGAGAACCTAATTGGATTGTTAGAGAAACGCTTGGATGCTGTAATTTACAGAGCAAAATTTGTAGCTACAATGTTTGCAGCTAGGCAGTTTGTAAACCACGGTCATATTTTGGTAAACGGTAAAAGAGTCAACATCCCATCCTTTCGTGTAAAGGAAGGAGACGTTATCGAAGTGAGAGAAAAGTCTAAACAAATTGCTGTTGTACTTGAGGCTACTCAACTACCAGAGAGAGATGTGCCAGAATATATTGAGGCTGACCATTCAAAATTGTCGGCAAAATTTGTAAGGACCCCAAATTTAGGGGATGTGCCTTATCCGGTAATTATGGAACCAAACCTCGTCATCGAATATTATGCGCAGAATTAATTAGAATTAAATCCAAAAAAATGGCTGCGACGGGGTACCGAAGCAGCCATTTTTTTTTCTGGAAAGAAATTTGAAGGGCTTATACAAAGATTTATATCTTTTTGGAGATCTTGCATGGTAAACATAAAACCTCAACCAGGCATTATGAAAATAGACCTATACGAAGGGGGCGCATCGGAGTTAAAGGGACAGAATGATGTCTTAAAATTATCCTCGAATGAAAATCCGTTTGGTCCAAGTCCTAAAGCAGTTGATGCCTATTCAATATCTGGAAAAGCTCTTCATAGGTACCCATCAACATCCCATGATGAGTTGCGACGAGCAATATCTAGAATTTTGGATTTGCAACCAGAAAATATAATTTGTGGTGTCGGAAGCGATGAGATTATCTCATTATTGTGTCAGACATTTTCTGGTCAGGGCGATGAGGTGATTTACACAGAGCATGGTTTCGCAATGTATAAAATATCAGCGCTTGCTGCTGGTGCCACCCCAGTTGTTGTTAAAGAAAAAAACCGGACTACGGATATAAAAAATATTCTCAATAAGTGTAATGAGAACACCAAGTTGATATTTATAGCAAATCCAAATAACCCGACTGGGACGATGATAACTCTAAAACAAGTTGAAGAGCTTGCTATGAAAATACCAAAGCAGGCACTGCTGGTTCTAGATGGAGCTTATGCAGAATACGTGGATAATTACGATGGAGGTAGCCAAATAGTCAAAAACAAGAGTAATGTAATCATGACAAGAACGTTCTCAAAGATTTATGGCTTAGGTGGTATGCGTGTTGGTTGGGGTTTTGGCCCAAAACCAGTGATTGAAGCTCTTCAACGAGTGCGTGGCCCGTTTAACCTTTCTGTACCTGCACTGGCTGTGGCAGAAGCTGCAATAACCGATCAAGATTATATCAAAAGGTGTAAAGAAGAAAATAATGCTACCAGAGATTGGTTCATAGCAAGCTTGCGCAAATTAGGGCTAGCATGTGATAACTCTTTTACAAACTTTGTTTTACTGCGTTTTAAAAATAAATCGCAGGCAGAACTTTGTGACCAGTATCTTCAATCAAAAGGTGTTATAGTACGAAGAGTTGATGGGTATAATTTGCCCGAAGCTTTGCGAATAACAGTCGGTGATCGGAATACTTGTGAAAGACTAGTAGGTGTAATTGAAGAATTTTTAGTGAGGCAGGAATGAGCCGAGTTTATGATCGCGTTGCCTTGATTGGTTTAGGTTTAATAGCTTCGTCAATTTTTTGGGCATCAAAAAGAAAAGACGTTTCAGTCCATATTACTGGATACGCAAGGTCTAAGGAAACACGTAATACAGCTAGAAAAATCGGACTTTGCGATGAAGTTTTTGATAGGTTGGAGGATGCTGTAAAGGATGCAGATTTAGTTATTCTTTGTGTGCCAGTGGGTGCAATGGAGCAAGTTATGTTGAAAATTGCTCCATTTTTAAAGGCCGGTTCAACAATAAGTGATGTTGGATCAGTAAAAAGGGCAGTCATTGATGCTGTTGAGCCACACTTGCCAACTGATGTGAAATTTGTTCCAGCGCATCCCCTCGCTGGTACAGAGCATTCAGGACCAGAGAGTGGTTTTGCTTCATTGTTCGATAATCGTTGGTGTTTACTGACTGAACATGAAAGTGCCGACAAGAAAGCTCAAAATAAAGTTATGAATTTTTGGAAAGGTTTGGGTGCTAACGTTGAGTTTATGGATGCAGACCATCATGACTTGGTTCTTGCCGTAACGAGCCATGCTCCTCACCTTATTGCTTATACGATGGTTGGAGTAGCTGACGATTTAGGCAAAGTTACTGACAGTGAGGTTATAAAATATTCGGCTGCGGGTTTTCGTGACTTTACGAGAATAGCAGCATCAGACCCTATTATGTGGCGTGATGTTTTTTTATTTAATAAAGATGCCACACTAGAAATTTTGGGAAGGTTTACTGAAGAACTTTTTGATTTGCAAAGAGCCATTCGCACCGGGAACGGTGATAAATTGTTGGATTATTTTACTCATACCAGATCCGTCCGTCGTGGAATTATTGAGGCAGGTCAGGATACAGACGCTCCAAACTTTGGCCGAAATTTAGAACCAGATGTAGATTAGATTTTTTAAAACCATAGATAAACCAGTAATTGATTTTTTTGAGATGAAACAAATGAGTAAAGTAATGCCAAAAGAAGTTAAAGATGTCCTATCTATGGAAGAAATCCTTGAGATCTCTGGCCTCGATATGATGGAAGGAATATTAAAGGGGATTTACCCGGCAGCACCAATTGCTAACATTTTGAATTATAGAGTTCATACTGTGGAAAAGGGGAGAGTAGTCTTTAGAGGAACTCCTAACCTTGAATCCCGTAACCCCATGGGTACTCTACATGGCGGATGGTATGGAACCATTTTAGACAGTGCTATGGCTTGTGCGGTAATGACAACCTTGCCTGCAGGAAAAATTCAAACGACACTAGAATTTAAAGTGAATATTATTCGATCGATACCAATTGGTGTAACTGTCGATGCTGTAGGGACTGTAGAGCATTCGGGCAAGTCTACCGGTGTCGCCGTTGGAAGCCTTGTCGACATAACAACGGGTAAATTATATGCATCTTCATCGACTACATGTATTATTATGACACCTGAGCAGAAATAAAATTTGTGATATCCCTAGGCAATTTTAAAAATAGCGTTAATATTTTTAATAATATTTAATACGAATAAGGTAAATTATGCGTTATGTGGTCAGTTTTATATTTGTCTTAGTTTTCTCTTCATCTGTTTTTGGAAAGGAGGTCCCAGAATGTCCTAACCGAGGAACTGATCCTTCAAAGTTCTGTCTTCCAGGTCAAATTTGGAATGAAGAAATCAAAAAATGCGTTAATTTAGTTTAATCTGGTACCTTTGAAAATATGTGAATAAGTTCACTTATCAATGTTTTGGAAGAGTTCAGCATTTTTTTATAATCTTGCTTTTTTTTCGTCAAATTATTGTTATGATAGTCGAAAGCTAATAAACTTTAGCAACCCTGAACTCAGGAGCTTATGATAGGCTAGCAGTAACATAAAAAATATTATATAATGAATAAAGGACAAAATGGGTACGCTATGCTCATCAACGCTGCTTTTAGAAGATGAAAAGGTTCGAGTCACTCTATTTGATTTTGATCCAGGTCAAGAAACTGGGTGGCACGTTCATGAATATGACTACGTAATAACTGCAGTAACTGACTGCCTAATGATGCTTCAACATCCAGATGGAAGCCAAACTATCTCAGAGGTCCCTGCAGGAAATGCTTATAGTAGAGATGCAGGCGTTAGTCACAATGTGATAAATACATCTGATCAGCAAATGAGTTTTATTGAAATTGAGTTGAAGAATTCAAGCGCAAGCACTTAAACTCAACTTGTCTGATTGGGTAACAAATATTTGGAGTTTGAAACTGAACTATCTTAATCTGGCGAGGCTCAATATTTTTATTCCAACATTGAAATCAATTTAGATTAAGATCTTTTATTGCAGTTTTTGACGCAAAACAAACTACCGCACCCAATTTTTCAATTTCTACTAGACCAGCATTTTCAATATTTGTTTGAATTTGATTATAGTCGAGTTTTTTTCCAGGGTAAATTTTGGGGTGTGTTTCTAAGATTACCAAATAAGCTTTGGAAAGGGC
>QOQI01000033.1 GCA_003332035.1 Paracoccaceae bacterium | reverse complement strand
AATTTTGGGATAGATTTTCGAGGTGGGACAAGTATTAGGACCGAAAGTTCTGAACCTGTTAATGTTGCTGCCTATCGAAATGCATTATCTAGCTTGGATTTAGGTGATATTACAATCTCAGAAGTTTTCGATCCAAGTTTCGAAGACAATCAAAACGTGGCAATGATAAGAATACAGGCGCAACCAGGCCAAGAGGCGGCAACATCAATACTTGTTGAAAATAGTTTGCAAAAACTTAAGGAAGTTAAAGAAGATATTAAATTTGTTTCTGTTGAAAGTGTCGGACCAAAAGTGTCGGGAGAACTTATTAGGACGGCCATAATAGCAGTAGTCTTAGCTATTTCCGCCGTATTATTTTATATTTGGATACGATTTGAGTGGCAGTTTGCAGTTGGAGCAATTTCAGCACTCATCCATGATGTAATATTGACGATAGGAGTTTTTTCTTTACTTCAAATTAAATTTGATTTGGCGATTATAGCTGCAATATTAACGATTGTTGGTTATTCATTGAATGATACTGTGGTCGTTTTTGATCGAGTAAGAGAAAATTTAAGAAAATTCAAAAAGCGTTCACTAATAGAAGTAATGAACCTTTCAATCAACGAAACTATGAGCCGCACTGTGATGACATCGGTTACAACTCTACTTGCGCTGATCTCATTATTTGTTCTCGGTGGAGATGTTATCCGTGGATTTGTTTTTGCAATGATTTGGGGTGTTGTTGTGGGCACTTATAGTTCAATTTTTATTGCTTCTGCCATTCTTCTTTGGACTGGAGTTAAGCGAGACTGGAGCAGATCTAATGCCGAAGCAGGCACGCAGGTACCGCAATAATAGGCGAACATTTTATAGTAGGTCTGCTGCCCGAAAATGGCGTGATTTGGATATTAGTTGCCGCTTTGATTGCTGGTCTGGTTCGGGGTTTCTCGGGATTTGGAACCGCCATGGTATTTCTTCCAGTAGCTAGCCAGTATTTGACACCTTTTGAGGCAATAGCATCTCTTGCGATAATGGAGTTTCTTGGAACATTTGCTGTTATGCGAAAATCATGGGGTGATGCTGAAAAAACAGATTTGGCACGGTTAGTTTCAGGAATGTTTATTGTAACACCTTTTGCGCTTTTACTTTTGGCGCAAGCCAGTTCGGATTTCTACAGGTACAGCGTATCGATATTATCGTTATTTCTCTTAATTCTTATCGGCACAGGTATAAGATACAAAGGAAAGCTGAACCCATTTATTATCTTTTCTGTGGGTGGTTTAGGTGGGTTAACCGGAGGATTAACTGGTATTCCAGGTCCACCAGTTATTCTTTTATATGTGGCTAGTTCTCATCCTATTTCAGTAATAAGGGCGAATAACCTTCTATTTTTATATTTTTTCGATGTTTGTGTTGTGATGTTTTTTCTAATCAGTGGTGTTCTAACCTTTAAAGTGATTTTGCTTGGTTCTATATTGGCTATTCCTAACTTTTTGGGAAATTATTTTGGGGCTAAATTCTTTGATCCAAATAAAAATAATCAATATCGCCTTTTTGCTTATATAATTATTGCTATAGCTGCTATAACTGGTCTTCCAGTTTGGGACTAGTCACTTGACGATAGAGATCTTGGAAAATTCATATGCATGTTAACGAAGTAAAGTTTTTTGATGTAATACCGATTGATAGTTATGGCCCTGGGTTTTTTCGGGTTGAAGGCAAAGTTTTAAAAAGTGGTATCGTCTGTTCTAGCTCTGGAGTATTTTTATGGAAAGGCTATGAGGATTTTACTTGTCTTGAAAACTTACAAAATAAGATCGATGTAGTTTTCATAGGTACTGGCAATGAAATTTACCAAATACCTGAATATTTTAGGAAAAGAATAGAAAAAATAGGGTTGGCCTTGGAGATAATGAGTACTCCATCAGCATGCCGAACTTATAACGTATTGCTTTCCGAAGGACGACGAATAGCCATTGCTGCGCTGCCTGTAGAAGGACGGTAAAAAAATGGCTATCTCAATTAAATCCTTATCGGTATCTCGAGGTAGTATTAAACTACTTCAGGGCTTGGATATTGAATTGAAAAGTGGGCATGCGGGTATTTTGCGAGGCCCTAACGGAGTTGGTAAAACCACCTTGCTCCGTACATTGGCTGGCTTACAGCCGGTAGATTCAGGAAAAATAGAAGTCCCATTAGAAGATATTTGCTATTTTGGTCACACAGACGGCGTCAAACCAACCTTAACTGTTCGAGAAAACTTAGAGTTCTGGGCGAATATTTTCGGCTCTCCCTCCATTGAGGAGGTCGCTAAAAAATTTATGATAATTGACCTACTAAACATTAGGGCTGGTACATTATCAGCTGGTCAAAAAAGAAGAGTGGGACTTGCGAGGCTTGGGCTGACCGGTTGCCCGGTATGGTTGTTGGATGAGCCTACTGTTTCGTTAGACGAAACTTCAGTAAAAATTTTTGGAAATATTATTAAAGACCATCTTTCAGAAAATGGTTGTGCGTTAGTCGCAACTCATATTGATTTAGGGTTAGAAAATAGTGCCCAAATCATTGATCTCTCACAATATCGGCCGAATTCTGGGGAGTTAAGCAGTTCAGATGAGGGGTTTCTGTGATTACCTTAATTCTCCGTGACTTAAGAATTGCTGTCCGGGCAGGCGGCGGCTTTGGCTTAAGTCTAGCATTCTTTTTCATAATAGTTATTTTTTTTCCGTTTTCTATTGGTCCAAACCTAGATTTGTTGTCAAAAGTAGCTCCTGGGACACTATGGATGGGAGCCCTTTTGGCCTGCCTTTTATCTCTTGAGCGTATATTCGCGTTAGACTTTGAAGACGGAACTTTGGATTTGCTAGCAACTTCGCCTATACCATTAGAGGGGGTTGTGATTGCGAAAGCTTTTGTTCATTGGCTAACCACTGGTCTGCCTTTAATCCTTCTAACACCTTTTCTTGGGGTTTTGCTCGGGCTACAAACCAGTGGTATTATTTTCTTGATTACATCCCTGATATTCGGGACACCGGCGCTGAGTATAATAGGAACATTCGGAGCCGCTTTAACAGTAGGAATAAAACGAGGTGGGCTTTTGTTATCAATTTTGGTTTTACCTCTTTATATCCCTACTTTAATTTTTGGTGCAGAAGCGGCCCGCCGAGGTAGTGAGGGTTTTGAGATGCAAACCTCTATCCTGTTGCTATTGGGCGTCACCTTGTTAAGCTGGGCTATACTGCCGTTTGCAGCTGCTAGCGTACTCAGAATTAACTTGAGATAAAGGGTAAAAATGTCTTTTTGGGAATATGCTAATCCAGTAAAATTTCTTAAGTTGTCAGGTAATCTTCTTCCATATTGTAGTACTTTGGCTGCTATTATGATTCTTACTGGACTAGGTTGGGGATTTTTCTTTACGCCGGATGATTATAAGCAGGGCGCGACTGTAAAAATATTATATGTGCACGTTCCGTCTGCTTTTGTGGCCATAAATGCTTGGTTCATGATGCTTATTGCTTCTATTGTTTGGTTAGTAAGAAGGCATCATGTAAGTGCCCTTGCCGCAAAGGCTGCAGCTCCTATAGGCATAGCGATGACAGTTGTAGGCTTAGTAACTGGAGCCCTTTGGGGTCAGCCAATGTGGGGAACTTGGTGGGAGTGGGATCCCAAATTGACTTCATTTTTAATACTTTTTTTGTTTTACCTGGGCTATATTGCTCTCTGGGCGGCGGTGGAAGATCCGGATACTGCTGCAGATTTAACATCCGTGTTATGTATAGTAGGATCTGTGTTTGCAGCTTTATCCCGGTATGCAACTGTTTTTTGGAACCAAGGCTTACATCAAGATGCATCGCTTTCAATTGATAAGGAAGAGCACGTAGCTGATGTTTTCTATTATCCTTTAATAGTAGTAATGGCTGGGTTCGTTCTACTTTTTATTACACTTGTTTTACTTAACACTAGGTCGGAAATAATGATGAGGAGGGCGAGTGCTATAATGGCTCGTGGTAAGATTTAAAATGCCAGATTTAGGTAATTATACTTTTCATGTTCTAGGTTCTTATGGGGCAACAAGTTTATTAATATTATTGGTTATTATTTGGTCCTACATTAAACATGATCAAGCGCGAAAAACTTTATTAAGAGTGGAGGAAAAAGTTAATGAAAAATAAGCGTATTCCACCGCTTATTATTTTACCTCCCCTTATTTTTTTGGGTCTAGCATTTCTCTTTATCTTAGGTATCAAAAGAGAAAACCCCAATAATTTACCGTCAGTATTTATTAATAAAAGTGCTCCAAGCATTACGGAAACTCCTTTAGGGAGTTTTAATTCAGTATCACTTGATGAGATTAAAAGGCCAAATATTAAGTTGGTTAATTTTTGGGCCAGCTGGTGTCCACCTTGCCGGGCAGAACACCCCAAGCTGTTAGAGCTTTCTGAGCAGGGAGTTCAAATAATTGGTGTAAATTTTAATGATAAAGAAAATAATGCGAGCTTGTATTTAAAGGAAAGCGGCAATCCCTTCTCAAGCATAGCATTTGACCCATCAGGTAAAACTGCAATTGATTGGGGTGTTACTGCTCCGCCGGAAACCTTTATTCTAAATAGTGAAGGGCTAGTTATTTTTCGCTTTGCGGGTCCATTAGTTGGAAGTGATTTTAAAAATAGGTTCGAACCAGTACTTAAAGACGCGCTGCAAGATTAACTACTGAGCCGTATTTTTGTTTATTTGACTGAATTAGTAGTGTGCAGATAAGGCATCTAAAGAATTCTTTTTGGGTGGTTGAAACTTAGTAAGGTCAATTCCAACAACAGCCTCCTTATATTCGTCAATATCTGGAGTTCTGCCCAAAATCGCCGATAAAACAACTACAGGCGTTGAGGCCAGCAATGACTCACCAGCTTTACTATCAGTGTCTTCAACAACGCGACCCTTAAAAAGTCTGGTGGACGTAGCAAGAACAGTGTCTCCCTTTGCCGCTTTTTCTTGGTTGCCCATACAAAGATTGCAACCTGGTCTTTCAAGGTAAAGGATATTTTCGTACTCTGTTCTGGCTTCAGTTTTTGGATTTTCATCACTGAACTCAAAGCCCGAATATTTTTGCAGAATATCCCAATCACCTTCAGTCTTAAGTTCTTCCACAATGTTATATGTCGGTGCAGCAACGACAAGCGGTGCCTTAAAGTCAACTTTGCCACTTTTTTCTTCTAAATTGCGTAACATTTGAGCGACAATTTTAATATCGCCTTTATGAACCATACAAGAGCCAACAAAACCTAGGTCAATTTTTTTATTTGCATTATAAAATGACACGGGCCGGATCGTATCGTGCGTATATCTTTTCGAAACATCAATATTATTTACATCAGGGTCAGCAATCATTGGCTCATTAATTATATCCAAATCCACCATTACTTCCGCGAAATACTTTGCATTACTGTCCGGTTTTAGCGCAGGTTTTTTTCCATTTTTTATTTCGTTAATGCGATTTTGGGCAATATTTATGAGGCCGCTTAACATATTCGCATTATTGTCCATTCCTCTTTTAATCATAATTTTTATTCTATCTCGCGCTATTTCTAACGATTTGATGAGTGTCTCATCTTCTGAGATACAGATTGAAGCTTTTGCTTTCATTTCAGCGGTCCAATCTGTGAAAGTGAAGGCTTGATCTGCCAGAAGAGTTCCAATGTGAACTTCTATTACTCTTCCTTGAAATACATTATCGCCGCATTGCTTCAGCATCTGAGCTTGTGTGGCGTGTACCACATCTCTAAAGTCCATATGTTCTGCCATAGAACCTTGAAAAGTTACTTTTACTGTTTCAGGTATTGGCATTGTGGCTTCACCAGTTGCTAAAGCCAGAGCAACAGTTCCAGAGTCTGCGCCAAAAGCTACTCCCTTTGACATTCTAGTATGCGAATCTCCACCGATAATGATAGCCCAATCATCCACGGTGATATCATTTAAAACTTTATGGATCACGTCCGTCATTGGGTGGTATTTTTCTTTTGGATCACGGCCGGTTACCAGCCCAAACTCATGCATAAACTTCATAAGTTTTGGCGTATTTTCCTGTGCTTTAATATCCCACACAGACGCTGTATGACATCCAGATTGATAAGCACCATCAACACTGGGTGCTAGTACAGTTGCAGCCATAGCCTCAAGTTCTTGAGCGGTCATCAGTCCAGTGGTATCTTGTGATCCCACTATATTTACCTTCACTCGAACATCAGAGCCTGCATGCAAGAACTGATCTCCTTTAACACCTTGAGCATTTGCATTGAAAATCTTTTCAACGGCGGTCATACCTTGATTTGGATGAGTTACTTCGCGAGCTTGTGCATAAGCTGATTTAAGTTCAACGCCTAGGGCTTCGCAGGCAAGACTTTGAAGCTTTTTTCCAAATACAATTGAATATGAGCTACCAGCTTTCATAAATTCCATCTTCTGTGGCGTAAACGAAGAAGATAAATCTACAAGTTCTTCATCTCCCGATGCACTCAGCAACTTTTTCTTTTTCACATCTATTTTTAGAAGTGTTCCCGAATCCACCGAATATCTTTGTTCTAGTATCGGTGTGTCGTCATTATTAAGTATTGGTTGTCCATTTTGGTCAATTTTTTTGACCCAATTTTTTAAATCAACTCCAATTCCACCTGTGACACCAACAGTTGTAAGAAAAATCGGTGAGACACCATTTGTTCCAGCTACTATAGGAGCTGAATTAACAAAGGGCACATAGGAACTTGACTGCTTTCCTGTCCAAAGAGCCACATTATTAATTCCAGACATTCTTGAGGATCCAACGCCCATCGTGCCTTTCTCCGCAATAAGCATTATACGCCTATCTGGATGCTTTAGCTTAAGTTCTTCAATTTCTCTCTGAGCACGTTCGGAAATAAAACATTTTCCATGAAGCTCGCGATCTGCTCTTGAATGGGCTTGGTTGCCTGGTGACAGTAAATCTGTGGATATGTCGCCCTCACCAGCGACATATGTAACTATTTCAATTTCGTCTTTTATTTCGGGGAGTTTTGTAAAAAATTCAGCGTTTGAATAACTTCTTAGTATATCTTCTGCTATTGAATTATTATCTTGATAAGCGGATATTAATCTTGCTGTGTCAGCTTCATAAAGAAAGACTTGCGTCTTGAGCACTTCCGCTGCTTTTTTTGAATTTACTTCTTCTGGGCTCAAAGCTAGATCAATTAGAACCTTTATTGATGGTCCGCCCTTCATATGGGATAATAATTCAAAAGCCTTATCTATAGATATTTCGTCAATTTGATAAATACCATCGATGATTTGCTTCAGAAACGCCGCTTTTTGGTTGGCAGCTTTTGTTGTGCCGGGCAGCATATTGAAAATAAGAAACTCGACGCATTGGTCGTGATGTTCGCTGGTTTTAGATTTAACATGAGCAATTATCTCGCTTGCTAAATCGCCGTTATCAATAGGCTTTGCACTCAATCCTTGCTCTTTTCTCGATTTTATTTCGGTGAGATATTCTTCATACAAATTCATAATAAATAAGCCTAATAATTGGTAAATTCCGTTTGGTATACAATAGTACACCAAACGGAATTTATATGCAAGTAACGGTAGTGGGAGATCGTAAAAGTTTTTTAATTTGAAAACACTCTTTGAAAAATTGTATCAACATGTTTTGTGTGGTACCCAAGATCAAACTTTTCATCAATTTCTTCTTTTGTTAGTACTCTTGAAACTTCTGGATCGTTTAGAAGTTCTGTTTTAAAATCTTTCCCTTCTTCCCAAACTTTCATTGCGTTTCTTTGTACTAATTTGTACGCATCCTCCCGACTAAGGCCGGCCTGCGTTAGGGCAAGTAGAACACGCTGAGACATAATTAAACCACGAAATTTATTCATATTTTTTATCATATTATCGGGATAGATAACCAATTTTTTAATAACAGATGTTAAGCGGGCTAAGGCAAAGTCTAAAGTTATGGTAGTATCAGGACCTATATTTCTTTCTACAGAGCTGTGACTAATATCTCGTTCATGCCATAGCGTAACGTTTTCCATTGCAGGTATCACTGCCATTCTCACAAGACGAGAAAGGCCTGTTAGGTTTTCAGTTAATACTGGATTTCTTTTGTGTGGCATTGCTGAGGAGCCCTTTTGACCTTTTGAAAAGTATTCTTCGGCTTCTAGAACTTCGGTTCTTTGCATATGCCTAATTTCAGTTGCAATGTTTTCGATAGAGCTGGCAATAACCCCTAAAGTGGAAAAGAATGCCGCGTGTCTGTCTCTTGGTATAACTTGCGTCGATATTGGTTCAGCATTAAGACCTAATTTCTCACATACGTATTCTTCGATGAAGGGGTCAATATTTGCAAATGTACCAACGGCACCTGAAATAGCTCCAGTTGCTATTTCACTTTTTGCTGTTTCTAAGCGGCCTCTGTTTCTCTTCATTTCTGCATAAAATCTGGCGAAGGTGAGCCCCATAGTTGTTGGCTCGGCATGTATGCCGTGGCTTCTTCCTATTCTTACAGTCATTTTGTGCTCTTCAGCTCTCATTTTCAACGCGCCAAGAAGATCGTCAAGATTTTCTAGTAAGATATTGCTTGCCCGGACTAATTGAATATTTAAGCAAGTATCCAGCACATCAGAGCTTGTCATGCCTTGATGTACAAAACGAGCTTCTTCACTTCCAATGTGTTCAGATAAGTGGGTTAAAAATGCTATTACATCGTGCTTGGTTGTTGCTTCAATTTCATCTATTCGAGAAACATCAAACTCAACATCTTTAGCTTTCCATACTGCTTCTGCATTTTCTGCTGGTATTACACCTATTTTGGCCATTGCGTCACAAGCATGTGCCTCAATTTCATACCATATTTTAAATTTCGTGCTGGGTGACCATATATCAACCATTTCGGGGCGCGAGTAACGTGGTATCATTTGCCAATCCTTTTGGAATTAGTTCCAAAATTGATGTACTCGGCTATTGCTAAAACGGCAAGGGCAGGGCGGTAGTGTTTTTTTTAAAATTAAATATTTCCCATTAAGATTGGATCAAATGGATAGTTTGTGATGTTTTCATAACCACTTTCTGTTATGAGAACTTGGTCTTCTAATTTAATTGAAAAGTCCCCATTTTCTGGGCTAACCAGTGCTTCGACACATAGTACCATTCCAGGTTCAAGAACATAGTCATATGCGCCGTCTACAAATTTATCGGGGTAGGCTATAAGAGGCCATTCATCGCATAAGCCAACACCATGCATTAGGCATCCGTACTTACCTTTTTGAAAATTTTTATCCAGAGTGTGTGAATTAAAAGTTAGGTCGCGCATATGAATACCAGGACCTAATAGTTCCATATTGGTCATTATGTGTTCATGGGCATGTTGCATGGCATAAACCATGTCTGGACGAGGAGATTTGTCACCGATCCACCAAGTTCGACTAATATCAACGCAAATTCCATAGGAGCCTACAAGGTCAGTGTCAAAAGCGATTATTTCATTATTCTGAACTATTCTAGGTCCGCATTCTTGAAACCAGGGATTAGTTCGAGGCCCAGATGCTAGCAAGCGCGTTTCAATCCACTCTCCACCTCTTTTTATATTTTCAGCATGCAAAACAGCCCAAATGTCATCTTCACTTGTATTTCCCTTTGGTACCTCTGACCTGGCCTCACTCTCCATGATTGCGACTGCATTTTCGCAGGCTTTAGAAGCGCACCGCATTGCCAAAATTTCATCCTCTCCCTTAACAGATCTGCATTTTTCTGTAACTTCTTCGCCTTCCATTATCTCAAAGCCCTGTGCTTCTAAGGAACGCAAGCCGTGAAGCATAATTTTATCTACAGCGAGCCTCATGTTTGATTGAGAGTGTTCGGCAATTAAAGTTCTGACTTCATTTGAAAATTTATCTGCAGCGATATCAATTTTATCTCCTCTATCAAAATAAAAGAGATCTGCCCCTGATCTTTGCTCTTTCACCAAAGGATTAAATTCGCTCAGAAATGGTGAATTTTTATAGTCCCAAATCACCATATAACCATCGCTACAAAGTAAAACTGCTCTAAAAGGATTATGAGTATTCCAAAGTTGCATGTTTGTACTATCTGTAGCGTATCTAATATTTAATGGGTCAAACAAAAGTAAGCCGCCGTATTCCCTTTGCACAACGTGATCTGTAAGCCTTCTCCATCGGTATTCTCGCATGCGAGGCAAATCTGGTAATGCTAGTCCGGATTTTTGCCATTCACTATAGGCTAGCTTGGTAGGACCGATTTCAACCCGGTCTTTGTTATTTGGTGTTTTATCGCCCAAAGTTGGACCCTGGGACGGATCTATCTTTCGATTTTCTCGAAAATGATTATTCACTTTAGTCTCCACTATTTTCTTGAGATTTACTTAAAGTTTCGATTATGTCAGGCTTGAAACCGACCATAATTTTTGTCGTTATTTATCATAAAATCAGCAAAAGGATGCAGATTGATATTCCAAAAACTAATCCCGTACGACACAACATATCCAAAACTGCCTGGTACCAGACCAATTTCTCCAGATGAATGGATTATATGTGATGACGCATTTTCGCAACAAATGGCGTTGAGAGATAAACTCATTGATACAAAAAAAGACAAGGTTTTAGCTATCTCGGAGGAAGCACGGGAGGCAGCCGTTGAGTTGTCAAAAATAACATTAGATTTTTGCACTTCAAAGTTGGGTTACCAAAAAAAAATTAACAAGATAATTAGGCCAGATGGAGTTTCTGTTGAAATTGATTTAAATGAGCCGATGACTTTTCTTGGTCGCCTTGTTCAAAACGATTTTTGTATTTTGCAAAAAACAGATAAAGAGCATGTGCTGACCGCAGCAGCTCTGTGCTTTCCCGCTAGTTGGTCATTGGAAGAGAAATTCCTTAAGCCGCTTATTGATATACATGTTCCAGTGAAAGAATATGATGATAATATTGCCAAAAGAGTTCAACGATTATTTGACGGTTTGCAAATAAATCAGCCAGTCTGGCGCTTTAATGCAATGTATTATGAAGATCCAAATCTATTTCAGCCAAGAAGCATAAACCAGCCGAGAAGAAAACCTGCACCAAATAAAGTAAATTACTTTCGGTCTGAGCGGCAAACTTTAATAAAACTGCCTGAAAGCGAGGCAATTATTTTCGGCATCCATACATTTGTCGTTCATGCTTGAAAAAGTTGAAAGATAGTTTTCAAAAAAACGCTCCAAGAAATAAATTGGAGCGTTTTTTTAAGTTTTTAATTTAGCAGCTGTAATACATTCCATACTCAACTGGATGAGGGGTATGTTCATACGTCTCAATTTCTTCCATCTTGAGCTCAATGTAGCCGTCTATTTGGTCTTTTGTAAAAACGTCTCCAGCAAGTAAATATTCATGGTCAGCTTCTAGGCACTCAATTGCTTCCCGCAGGCTTCCACAAACTGTTGGAATGTCGGCTAGCTCTTCCGCTGGAAGGTCATAAAGGTTCTTATCCATTGCTTCGCCAGGATCGATTTTATTTTTAATCCCGTCTAGCCCTGCCATCATTAGAGCAGAGAAGCAAAGATACGGATTAGAAGACGGATCAGGGAAACGTGCCTCCACTCTTTTTGCTTTTGGAGATTCAGTCCATGGAATACGAACGCAACCTGATCTATTTCTGGCTGAGTAAGCTCTCAAAACAGGTGCTTCAAACCCTGGTATGAGCCTTTTGTATGAATTTGTTGATGGATTAGTGAAAGCATTCAACGACTTAGCATGCTTCAAAATACCTCCAATAAACCACAAAGCCTCATCGGAAAGGTCAGCATATTTATCACCGGCAAATAGAGGCTTACCGTCTTTCCAAATCGACATATTACAATGCATGCCGGTACCATTGTCGCCAGCGATTGGTTTTGGCATAAATGTAGCAGATTTGCCGTACGCTTGAGCTACGTTGTGAATTACATATTTAAACTTTTGTAATTCGTCACCCTGCTTTGTTAGGCTTGAAAATATAAGCCCAAGCTCGTGTTGACATGAAGCCACTTCGTGGTGATGTTTATCAACAGACATTCCTAGTCTCTTCATTGTTGACAGCATTTCTGAGCGTATATCTTGGCCATCATCAGTTGGATTAACCGGAAAATACCCGCCCTTCACACCAGGCCTGTGACCAGTGTTTCCGATTTCATATTCTGTGTCGGTATTCCAAGACGCGTCTAGTGCATCCACTTCGAATGAAACCTTATTCATTGAATTTGAAAATCTCACATCGTCAAACAAGAAAAACTCGGCTTCTGGCCCTACAAAGAAAGTGTCGCCAATACCAGATGACTTCAAATAGGCCTCAGCCTTCATTGCAGTTCCGCGAGGATCTCTATTGTACGCTTCACCAGTATCTGGCTCTACTACATAACAATGCACGCATATTGTTTTTTCAGCATAGAAAGGATCAACATACCCGCTATCTGTATCCATCATCAATTTCATATCGGATGCTTCGATGGACTTCCAACCTGCTATAGAGGATCCATCAAACATAAACCCTTCTTCAATAAAATCAGCATCTACTTGATCCGACATCACGGTCACGTGCTGCAACTTTCCACGTGGGTCAGTAAATCTAATATCTACATATTCAGCATCTTCGTCTGAGATTAGTTTGAGCAATTTCTCTGCGCTCATTTTTTATCCTTCCTAAATTTCTTTAAAGTGCTTCAGAACCGCTTTCGCCCGTTCTGATGCGTATTGCTTGTTCGATGGTACTCACAAATATTTTGCCGTCGCCTATTTTGTCTGTTTTTGCCGCGTCGATGATCGCTGCAATTGCTGGCTCCACTTGGTCATCGTCTAGTGCAACCTCAATTTTTACTTTCGGTAAAAAATCCACCACATATTCTGCGCCGCGATAGAGCTCAGTGTGCCCTTTTTGGCGACCAAATCCCTTTACTTCAATAACAGACAAGCCTTGAATGCCTATTTCTTGTAAGGCTTCCTTCACTTCATCTAATTTAAACGGCTTGATGATAGCTTCTATTTTTTTCATGGCAGTTTCTCCTTACCCGCAGGCCTAGCTAGTGCTATTAATTTATTGAATTGATTCACAGTGTGACCAGTGTAACCAAGTTCTTTTATGAGGATCATTTTCGCACACATATCCATTTATTAATCGCTTTGATTAAAAATTAAGCTCTTTACAAACATCGAGTAGTCACAGATAGCGTAACAAAAATTTTTTTACTAAAAATTCATTTTTGCTCTCGAAACCTGAATATCCTTTTGATATGCCCTGCTAGAATACTTTTTGTATTTACAAAGCGGGTGTGGCGGAATTGGTAGACGCACCAGATTTAGGTTCTGGCGCCGCAAGGCGTGGGGGTTCAAGTCCCTTCACCCGCACCATAAATATAAAGCGTATGTCAATCTACTTATTGATGCGGTTCTTGGTTAATTTCGCAACGCGCACGCGCCTATGCGACTGTGATCTGCTGCTAGGTTTTGGCCAGTGCGCCCGTGTGCGACCGCGAAGTTTGCAGTGATCCCTACGTTTGGGTGCGCGCGTGCTATAAAAATAGTAAGAAGAACAGCTGGAAAATCTATCATTCAAAGAACTATTAGGCTAGGCGTGTTTGAAATGCTAAGAAATTTAAATTTACGAGGTAGTTCTAATGACCAGTAGAATACTAGCCAAAGTGGTTATCGCACTTCTGACTATATATTGCATAAGTGTTATCATTGCATATTTTTATAATATCTCAATCACGTTCCCTTTCTCTGTTTCCCAAGGAAGCCATGTTCCTGAGCATCGTTTGAAAGCTATCCGATTATCAGTGTTTGCGACTTTCATATTTTTTGCTGCTCATTATTTTTTTTATGGTTCAAAAAAATTCTATCCAATTCAAGTAATGGCAGTATTAATATTCAATTTAACTATATTTGGCACGGTCACTTTTTACATTGAAGAAGCTGATACAGTAGAGTTTCTACAGTTGATTTTTTATATTCCAGCATCTCTAATTTTATATAATGCAACAAGGCCTGAAATTAGAAATATTTTTAAAAAGAGGTAACTAAGCAAATTAAATAACCATATAGCTTTACTCAGAAGTAATTTTTGGAAAGGATAGGCTAACGGAGTAGCATAATGAAACGAGGTCGCCAGAAAAATCCGCGTGAATATATAAAAATACGAATTGAGCAACTGCTCGAGGATAGAAAAAAAGAAAAAGACAGTTTTAGCCGTCAATGGATTTGGCGTGTGATCAGCGAGCTAAAGTATGTGGCCACAATGATGGATAAAGACAAAGAAAATAAAGAATAAGCTGGGAACATAGTATTCAAATTAGGAGAAGATCCATGATTGAAACTCATAAACGGCAATTAGAACGGTGGCAATCTAAGTTGGGTATAAGTAATTACGGTATTGCGTGGATTGCGTTTTTTAAAGGTATGATATTTGGAGTGTTAGTTTATCACTTTCTTATCGCTTAACGATATAGAAAAGGAATTTAAAAGATGTCTATCGCTAGAATAACTATGATGGAATATTTGTCTGAAAAAGATGTGGTTGCCTCTGAGAACTTCTATCAAACGATACAAAAAGATTGGTTCGGCAATGCGCAGGCTATCATAAATGTGCGCACAGGTCCGACGTCTCTTTTGTCTTTAGCTGTTTACTCTAGTTATGCGGATGCCGAAAGTAATCTGCCAAAAAGAAAAGAGTTCCAAGAAATTGTAAAAGATAAATTTACAGTAGTTGATAGTTTTTACTATGAAGGTGATATTACATACTTCGAAGCTTCAAAAGCCAAAGAGATAAAAGCTGAGTGGAAGAACTAACCAATGAAAAAGCTACTTTTAATCTTAATCCCAATATTTTTGACAAGTTGCTCACAGGGTCAAATTGTTCAAACGCAAGCTTTAATTTGTAATGTTACATTGGATGAAAGTTTGGCTTCGTGCGGCGGTCAATGAAAAACAAATTGAACGCTTCATTGCTTGTTTCTTTAAGTTTATAAAGTTACCTGGTCGTAAAGTCTCAAATAAAGTTGTCTGCTGAGGTGCTTTTATTTGCTTGGTCTCTTCTAATAGTCCTCTAGCAAAGCACTGCCAACCTATTAGACATTTCAATATT
>QOQI01000032.1 GCA_003332035.1 Paracoccaceae bacterium | reverse complement strand
GTAATTAACCTAAAAACCGTCAACGGCAAGCGAAAACGTAATAAAGATGCGTTTAATTTGTGCAAAAAGCAGTTTTATGTCGCCTGTTCTGATTGAATTTCCATCAAAATTACCTATTTAAAAATAATTGGATTTAGATAATGATAGATCTGAGCAGATTTGGACTAACACTTCTCTTAAACAGCGCCTCTTTGCAGGTACAGAAACAGGAATTCTTTAAAAATGATCCAATACACATTAAAATGTGAGAAGGAACATACCTTCGATAGTTGGTTTCAGTCGAGTTCTGCTTTTGAAAAACTCAAAGCAAGTAAAATGGTCGTCTGCTCTATTTGTGGCAGTTCGAACATCGATAAAGCCATAATGACGCCGCGGGTAAATAAAAACAAGAAGATCAGTGTTAAGAAAAAAAAGCACCCTGCAGAACAAGCAATTGCTGAAATTAAAAAACACGTTGAAGAAAACTCTCATTATGTTGGTAAAGATTTTGCAAAAGAAGCCAGAGCCATGCACTTAGGGGATTTGCCAGAACGAGCCATATATGGTGAAGCCAAGGCAGAAGAAGCTAAATCACTAATCGATGACGGCATTCCTGTAACCCCCTTACCATTTACTCCAAATAGAAAAACTAATTAGTCCAAGTCAGAACTTTTATTGCTGACGTTTGGTTTCTGTCGATAAATCCCTCTAGTTTGTCTTTGGCATTGAGACTTGTGCTATCTTTCTTGGTGAAATACACCGTATGTAAATTCCGCTTTCAGGAAATTAATATGCCTGTCTTGGTAATGAAATTTGGAGGCACCTCTGTAGCGTCTCTTGATAAAATTAAGAGCGCTGCAAAACGTGTTGCCTTAGAGGTATCAGCAGGCCATTCGGTTATTGTGATTGTTTCCGCAATGGCTGGAAAGACAAATGAACTTGTTCAGTGGGTTAACGAAACATCGCCGCTTTACGATGCCCGCGAATATGACGCCATTGTTTCTTCGGGAGAAAATGTAACAGCTGGATTAATGGCTCTTACTTTGCAGGAAATGGACATTCCAGCCCGAAGCTGGCAAGGTTGGCAGGTTCCCGTCAAAACATCGTCAGCACATTCTTCAGCTAGGATCGAAGAAATCCCAACTGAAAATATAATGACCAAGTTCAATGAAGGAATGCGTGTCGCAATAGTAGCGGGATTTCAAGGTGTCAGTGAAACAGGCCGCGTCACAACTCTTGGACGTGGTGGGTCCGATACAACGGCCGTTGCCTTTGCCGCTGCTTTTGAGGCAACTAGATGTGATATCTACACCGATGTAGATGGTATTTATACGACCGACCCTCGGATAACTGAAAAAGCGCGAAAATTAAATAAAATTTCATTCGAAGAGATGCTTGAGCTAGCTTCTCTTGGAGCAAAAGTATTGCAGACGCGATCCGTCGAAATGGCAATGCGTTTCAATGTCAAACTCAGAGTTCTTTCGAGTTTTGATAATCCAGAACCTAATGCAGGAACACTCGTATGTAGTGAGGAGGAAATTATGGAATCAAATGTCGTTTCAGGTATTGCGCACTCCAGAGATGAAGCAAAAATGACCTTAATTTCAGTAGCAGACCGACCTGGAATTGCCGCTGCAATATTTGGCCCGCTCTCAGAGGCTGGCGTTAACGTTGACATGATTATTCAAAATATTGCCGAAGAAGGGCGAACTGATATGACATTTTCATGCCCCACAGACCAAGTGTTGAGGGCAGAAAAAGCGCTCAATAGCGCCAAGGATGAAGGTGAAATTAATTTTACACAACTTGTTGCTGATACCAACGTGGCCAAAATCTCTGCAGTCGGGATTGGCATGAGAAGCCAATCAGGTGTTGCGGCAAAAATGTTTCGTACCTTATCTAATGAAGGAATTAATATAAAAGTCATTGCAACATCTGAGATAAAAATCTCCGTTTTGGTTGATAGAAAGTATATGGAACTCGCTGTTCAGTCACTGCATGATGCGTTCGATCTGGAAAAAATCACTTAATTAGTTTCACTACAACAAGTAACACGTCTATACTGCGACTTGATGCCGATGCCAAATAAAATTGAAAGTGATAGCCGAAAGCTTCTGGGACGCCTGCGTGACACAATGGCGGAAGAAGCAAAGGGACAAGAGCGCCTAGATAAAATCACTCTGCTTATCTCTTCAACCATAGGAACCGAAGTTTGTTCCATTTATTTACTTCGCGATTCAGAAACATTGGAACTATGCGCAACACAAGGCCTTGAACTTGATGCGGTCCACCAAACAAGAATGCGAATTGGCGAAGGTTTGGTTGGGAGCGTTGCTAAAAAAAATAAAGTAATAAATACGGCTGATGCTCCATCATATCCAGGGTTTCGCTATATGCCAGAAACAGGCGAGGAACGATTTTCATCTTTTTTAGGTCTTCCCATTCAAAGATTAGGCGAGCTTTTAGGTGTTTTGGTTGTTCAATCGAAAACAGCACGTGAATTTAATACTGACGAAATTTATGCGTTAGAAGTCGTCGCAATGGTTTTGGCAGAAATGGCGGAATTAGGAGCATTTGTTAGTGAAGAGAGCGGATTGAAGGCTTTACACCAACAATCCATACTTATTCGAGGGTCAGTCGCCCAAGAGGGAGCAACAAAAGGCAATGTTTGGCTTCATGAACCTCGGGTTGTTGTAACTAATCTTGTATCAGATGACCCAGAAGCAGAAATCTCCCGCCTTGAAGAAGCCGTACAAGAGCTAAGAAACCATGTCGATCAAATGCTTGAGAAAAATAGGCAAATGGATAAGGAGCAAGCAGAAATTCTTGAAGCTTACAAAATGTTTGCAAATTCTCGCGGTTGGATGAAGCGCATGGTGACTGACATAAATTCGGGTTTGAGTGCCGAAGCAGCAGTTGACAAAGAACAATCTTCCGCCAGGGCAAGGCTAGGACAGGTAACTGATCCCTATATGCGAGATAGGCTTCATGACTTGGATGATTTATCAAACCGTCTCCTCCGCATCTTAACGGGACAAGGTAAAGAGACTGGTGCATCAATGCCGCAAAACCCAATATTAGTGGCAAGTAATATAGGCCCTGCAGAACTTTTGGATTATGGACGAACTTTAAAAGGCATTGTTCTCGAAGAGGGTTCGGTGGGCAGTCATGCAACCATAGTTGCGAGAGCACTTGCGATCCCACTTGTTATCCACGCCCAGAATATCACTGCTGAAGCTTTGAATGGAGATGAAGTCTTAGTTGATGGAGAACAGGGTCTTGTTCATCTTCGACCAGATGAAAGCGTCAGTTCGGCTTTCAAAGACAAAATTGCCATGGAAGCAAAGGCACAAGAGAGATACTCAGCAATAAGGCACTTGCCAGCAAATACTCGAGATAATAGCAAAGTTAACCTACTAATGAATGCGGGCTTGATGGCAGACTTGCCCAGCCTAGACAGTTCAGGTGCCGAAGGCGTTGGGCTTTTTCGAACAGAATTACAATTTCTCATTCGAAACCAAATGCCAAAAAGGTCCGAACTTAGTGCGATGTATAAAAGGGTCATGGATGCGGCTGGAGGAAAGACAGTGGTTTTCAGATCCCTGGATATTGGATCAGATAAAGTATTATCCTACATGCCAAATGTTGAAGAGCCAAACCCGGCATTAGGCTGGCGGGCAATCAGGGTAGGTTTTGATAAGCCTGGCATTTTACGTATGCAGCTTCAGGCGCTGTTACGGGCCGCGGAAGGTCGGCCATTATCAATTATGTTCCCTTTTATAGCTCAAACTAGTGAATTTGATTTCGCAAAACTTGAGATGGAAAAAGCAAAAGAAAGAGAGTTAAAATTAGGCCATAAAGTGCCAAAAAAAATTAGTATCGGTGCAATGCTTGAAACCCCTTCACTGGCTTTTGAATCCGATAATTTTTTCCAAGAAGTTGATTTCTTATCGATTGGTGGAAATGATTTAAAACAATTTTTTTTCGCAGCTGATCGAGAAAATGAGTTGGTTCGAAAGCGTTATGATACGCTCAATCTATCCTTTCTAGATTTCTTACAAATGATTGTGGACAAGTGTGAAAAAAATAACACCAAATTATCTTTTTGTGGCGAGGATGCAGGCCGACCCGTTGAGGCGCTTTGCCTGGCTGCAATAGGAATAAAAACATTGTCTATGAGACCAGCCTCAATTGGGCCTGTAAAAAATATTTTACTCAAAAGTGATTTGGGTGCAGTCAAAAAAATAATTGATAAAGCTAGAATTGATGGTGAAACCTCAGTACGAAAAAAAATTATTCAATACATGGCGGCAAACTGACATAAATTGAATAATAAAATTCAATTCTTCTACTGGACCATGGTACCTCACTACCCTATAAAGACGTCATGAAATTGAGCGTGGATAATATAATACGAATTATTATCCCGGCACTTTGATACGAAGGGCCGGGTCTAGGTGATCGCAATTGCGCACTGCTTGAAGTTCGAAAATTCAAAAGTATTTAAGGAATAGCGGCAATGACTGATGAACCAGCCGACTACAAAAACACGCTAAATTTACCTAAAACGGATTTCCCAATGAGAGCAGGTTTACCCAATCGGGAACCGGGTTGGCTGGAAAGATGGGAAAAAATTGGGATATATAAAAAACTGAGGCAAAAATCGTCTCGTAAGCCATTTATTCTGCATGATGGTCCACCCTATGCAAACGGTAATCTTCACATTGGTCACGCTCTAAACAAAATCTTGAAGGATATGGTAGTAAGAAGCCAGCAAATGATGGGTAATGACGCGAGATATATACCAGGTTGGGATTGCCACGGTTTGCCAATTGAATGGAAAATCGAAGAAAAATATCGTAAAAAAGGGAAAAATAAAGATGACGTTCCAGTAGTAGACTTCCGCCAAGAGTGCCGAAAATTTGCAGATGGTTGGATAGATGTCCAAAGAGAAGAATTTAAACGGTTGGGAATTACCGGAAACTGGGAAAAGCCGTATCTTACAATGGATTTCAAAGCCGAGCGAACTATCGCTCAAGAATTTATGAAATTTTTAATGAATGGCACCCTATACCAAGGGTCTAAACCAGTTATGTGGTCACCTGTTGAAAAAACAGCCCTGGCTGAAGCTGAAGTCGAATACCACGATAAAGAAAGTTTTACTATCTGGGTGAAATTTAAAGTAACAGATAACGAAGATAAAGAACTTAATGGCGCTGAAGTGGTAATTTGGACAACCACGCCCTGGACCATTCCCTCGAACAAAGCTGTCGTTTTCGGTCCTGACATTGATTACGGCCTTTATGAAGTAATTGCGCGACCAGATGAATGCTGGGCAGATATCGGCGACCGTTACATCTTGGCGGATAATTTAGCCGATGGCGTTATGGAAAAGGCAAGACTAGACCACACAATGTATCGTCGTATTCGGGATGTTTCATCAGAGAGCTTGGCAAAAATTAGTTTAAAACATCCATTGTTTTCAGCAAAAGAAGCGAATGGTGAATGGGATGATATTAGAGACTTCAGAGCTGCAAATTTTGTAACTGACACCGAAGGTACTGGGTTTGTACACTGTGCCCCTTCTCACGGAATGGAGGAATATGAACTCTATCGGGAATTGGGTATGTTGGATCAGGTTATCACATATAACGTAAAAGATGATGGAAGTTTCAGAGATGATCTACCGTTCTTTGGCGGGAAGTATATTCTTAGCCGAAAGGGTGGAGAGGGGGATGCAAACAAAGCTGTCATCGATAAACTAACAGAAGTTGGCGGATTATTGGCTCGTGGAAAAATCAAACATAGTTACCCGCATTCATGGCGCTCTAAAGCTCCCGTAATATACCGCAATACGCCGCAATGGTTCGCTTCGATAGATCGAGCTGTCGGTGATAATAAAGATGAGTTTGGTAGCACGATAAGAGAGCGAGCTTTAAACTCTATCGATAAGTTGGTTTCTTGGACCCCTCAGACGGGAAGAAACCGTCTATATTCAATGATTGAAACGCGCCCCGACTGGGTATTGTCTAGACAGCGGGCCTGGGGTGTGCCCCTCACTTGTTTTACAAAAAAAGGAGCAATGCCAACCGACAGTGACTTTCTGTTAAAAAATGATGATGTAAATGAGCGGATCGCTAAGGCTTTTGAAAATGAAGGAGCTGATGCCTGGTATCTTGAAAATTCAAAAGAGCGTTTTTTACAAGGGATTGTAGACCCAACTGACTACGAGCAAGTATATGATATATTAGACGTTTGGTTTGATAGCGGCTCCACGCACGCATTTGTCTTGAAAGAACGTGCCGATGGGTCCGATGATGGACTTGCTGATTTATATTTGGAGGGAACAGACCAACACAGAGGTTGGTTTCATTCATCAATGTTACAATCTTGCGGGACAACTGGAAGGGCACCATACCGAGGGGTCCTTACTCACGGTTTCACACTAGATGAAAAAGGCATGAAAATGTCTAAATCTCTTGGAAATACAATAGCCCCAGAACAAGTTGTAAAACAATATGGGGCAGATATTTTACGCCTTTGGGTAGCCCAATCAGACTACACTGCAGATCTTCGTATTGGGCCAGAAATTTTAAAAGGAGTTTCGGATAGTTATAGACGGCTCCGTAATACAATGAGATTTATTTTGGGTTCGCTTTCTGAACTATCCGACGGTGAAAAAGTGGAACCCAACAATATGCCTGAGCTCGAACAGTGGGTTTTACATCGACTATCTGAACTTGATGAGCGAGTGCGAAAAGGCTATAGTGAATATGACTTTCAGGGTGTCTTTCAATCTGTCTTCACATTTGCGACGGTTGAACTCTCCTCATTCTATTTCGATATACGGAAAGATGTTCTATATTGTGATGGAGATACGCTTGAAAGGCGATCTTCGCGAACCGTTCTTGATCATTTATTCCTTAGATTAACTTCTTGGCTTGCTCCTGTACTAGTATTTACCATGGAAGAAGTTTGGCTCGAAAGATATCCAAGTGAAGATAGTTCCATTCATTTAACCGATATGCCTAGTACTCCAAAGACATGGATAAATGAAGAACTGGCGGCAAAATGGGCCATTATTCGCCAAGCAAGAAGAGCCGTTACTGCTGCATTAGAAGTACAACGAACTAATAAAGTAATAGGCTCCAGTCTCGAAGCTTCGCCAGTTGTTTACTTAGAAGACCAACAAACATTTGATATTTTGAATAGTATTCCATTTGCAGACATATGTATAACTTCTTCGATAGAACTATCTTTAGACAAAGCTCCTAAATCAGCTTTCTCCAGTGAAGAGGCCAAGGGAATTAAGATTGATTTTCTAGTTGCATCAGGAGAAAAGTGCCAACGCTGTTGGAAAATACTTCCAGAAGTAAACATTACAAATCCAATTTGTGGTAGGTGTGATGAAGCTTTGAAAGGCCAAACCAATTTTGGAAATTCTATCGTTTAAAAGATTACGCTTTCAAACGTTTTTTTGAAAAAAAATTTCTTAAAAGTTCTGCAGCTTTTTCTTCTCCTATGCCTGAGTATATTTCTGGAACGTGGTGGGTTTGTTTACGATCAAAAATTCTTGCACCTTGTTGAATTCCACCAGATTTAGGGTCTGAAGCAGCAAAATAAATACGCCTTATTCTGGCATTTGCAATGAGCGCAGCACACATAGCACAAGGCTCTAAGGTCACATACATGTCACAATTCACCAGCCTTTCTGTTTTTAAGACAGTGCAAGCTTCTCGGATGGCTAAAACTTCCGCATGTGCAGATGGATCCAATCTTGCGCGTGTTTCGTTTCCAGCACGAGCCACGATATTACCAAAATTTTCCACAATTACTGCACCAATCGGCACCTCGCCTCTTTCAAGAGCTTTGGCTGCTTCCTCAAGCGCCACATTCATATAACTTTTAAACATAATATCTTTTCATATTTTATGAGGGGTTTCCCGATCTGACTTTTTATCATAAGTCACAGATATGAATAATCAATCGTCTAAAGGCAATCGCATTGCTAAAGTGCTTTCCAGAGCAGGAATAGCGAGCCGTCGAGAAGCCGAAAAAATAATATTAGAAGGCCGTGTCAAAGTTAATGGAGAAGTACTTACATCCCCAGCTTTTAATGTTCTTAATAGCGATATCATCCTTATCGATGGTGATCCAATCGCCAAGCCCGATGAAGAAAGGTTATGGTGCTTTCACAAACCGGTAGGCGCTATCACGACAGCTAAGGACGAGAAAAACCGCAAAACGATTTATGACTATTTTCCCTCAAACTTACCGCGTGTGATGCCAGTTGGTCGTTTGGATCTTAATTCTGAGGGCTTATTACTTTTGACAAATAGTGGTGAATTAAAAAGAAAACTTGAGCTACCAAGCTCTGAACTCAGTCGTCTATATAGGGTTCGCGTCAAAGGGCGCCCAAAAGAAGCTAGTTTAGATTCACTCAGATCTGGTATCTCAATTGAAAAAGAATTCTTCAGACCTATGCAAATTTCATTAGACCGCCAGCAAGGAGCTAATGCATGGCTAACAATCGAGTTGAGGGAAGGTAAAAACCGAGAAATACGGCGTGCAATGAGCGAACTTGGATTACAAGTTAATCGACTTATAAGGATTGAGTATGGCCCATTTAAACTGGGCAATTTAAAACACGGTGAAGTGATGGAAATAAATAATAAATCAATCAGGCGCTCGCTCAGGAGCGTTGGTGTGGATTTAGCAAAAGCAAATAGTAAAAAAAGAAGTCAAACTAAATACTCAGAAGTTTCAAGAAAGCTACATTAAAAATTATTAGGTAAATCTTGAATAGAACCACGTTATCTAAAGAAATTTTAGTCTTGAATTAAAAGAGGAAATTCCAAAATGAGAGCTGTGATTCAAAGGGTAAAAAATGCAAGTGTTTCGATCTCAGACCAAATTGTAGGCAAATGCGAAACTGGCGCACTCATACTAGTTTGTGCAATGAAAAATGATACCATCGATCAAGTAGAAAAGCTTGCAAACAAGATCTCAAAAATCAGAATATATCAAGATGAAAACAAGAAAATGAACCACTCTTTAACGGATATAAATGGTTCAGCTTTAGTTATTAGCCAATTCACTTTAGCTGCTGATGTAAAACGAGGCAATCGTCCTGGGTTTTCAGAGGCGGCAGCACCAGAAAATGCAAAATATCTTTATAATCATTTTGTATCTTGCCTTAAGCAGCATGGAATATCTACACAAACTGGGAAATTTGGAAGTGAGATGGCAGTAAATCTGATTAATGATGGGCCAGTAACAATATGCCTGGACACAGACCAATTTTAGATTTGGAGATCCTCAGCTAAGCCAGAATACGATTAATTTAATTTTATGTTAACGAATTTGTATATTTTTTTAACTCAGCTCGAGCAACTTGCCGACGATGAACAGCATCTGGGCCGTCTGCAAATCTAAGGGTCCTGATATGTGTCCACATATTTGCTAAATCAAAGTCTTGGCTTATTCCCGCTGCACCATGCAATTGCATAGCTTCATCGATCACTTTTCCAGCCATCAATGGAGCAATAACTTTGATTTTTGAAATCCAAGGCTGAGCCGCACGAACACCTGCCGTATCCATCATATAAGCAGCTTTAAGGCACAGTAATCGAGACATTTCTATTTCCATACGAGCGTTTGCTATAATATCGTAATTTCCCCCCAAATCTGTGAGCCTTTTTCCAAAAGCTTCACGAGACAAACCACGACGGCACATCATTTCCAAGGCCTTCTCAGCTTGTCCAATTGCCCGCATACAGTGATGTATACGGCCAGGACCAAGCCTACCCTGGGCGACCTCAAAACCTCTGCCTTCGCCAAGTACAACACTAGAAGATGAAATACGTACATCTGTAAATTTCAAATGCATATGTCCATGAGGGGCGTCATCGTTACCAAAAACTTGCATTGGTCTTAGTATCTCAATACCGGGTGTTTTTGGATCAAGAACAAACATGGTATGGCGGTTATGTTTAGATGCACTTGGATCCGTACATGCCAATAATATATATAAGTCGCATCGCGGATCTCCAGCTCCAGAAATCCACCATTTTTCACCGTTAAGTACCCAGCTTTCACCTTCCTTGATAGCACTAAAGGCTAGCTGCGCAGCATCAGAAGAAGCAGTATTTGGTTCGGTCATGACATAAGCTGAGCGAATTTTCCCATCCAATAAATCATAAAGCCATCGGTTTTTGTGTTCCTTTGTGCCATAACGCTCAAGAACTTCCATGTTACCAGTATCCGGAGCGTTACAATTAAAAATTTCAGCTGCGATACTGACCTTTCCCATTTCTTCAGCTAAATAGGCATATTCCACGGTTGATAAACCATATCCTTTTTCACTGTCAGTTAACCAAAAATTCCATAGTCCACGTTGACGAGCTTTTATTTTCAATTCATCCAAAATCTTAAGCTGTCTATCAGTGTGCTGAAATCTATTTCCACTCGGATGCTTACCCACCTCAGAGTGAAACTCAGCATCCAAAGGCTCTATTTCATTATTTACCATTTCTCGAACGGCATCGATCAAGGGCGCTACTTTTTTGGTAATACCTAAATCCATTTTTCTGCCTCAATTAAGTTAATTTATAGTTTGCAAACATTTCTCTAAGTGTAAGTTTTGACACTTTACCGGTAGCCGTTAATGGCAGAGCATCTAAAAACTCTATGGCATCTGGCAACTGCCATTTCGCAATATGCCCAAGAAGTAGATCGTCAATTTCTTGTTTAGTAACACGAATATTTCCGTTTGACACGACTACAAGAAGTGGTCGTTCCTCCCATTTTGGATGAGAAACGGCAATGACAGCACAATTCGCCACTTTTGGATGGCCCATGACGACATTTTCAATATCAATTGAACTAATCCATTCTCCACCTGACTTTATCAAGTCTTTAGCTCTATCCTGAATATTGAGAAACCCATCTGAGGTTATCGAGGCAATATCGCCTGTTCCAAACCACCCCTCTTTATCAAAAGATTCTTCTGTAGACTGTTCATTTTTATAATAACCAGAAATAATTGCATTTCCCCGAACATACAGTTCGCCTGAAGCCTCTCCATCATGCGGTAGAGAACTACCTTTTTCGTCAACGATTTTTAAATCAACTCCAAACACCCTGCGACCTTGATTGCACTTTTTTAATATTTGCTCATCCGAAGAAAGCAATTTCGTCATAGGTTGAGGTAGAAAACCTTGTGTCCCAACGGGGCTCATTTCAGTCATTCCCCAAGCGTGACAAACAGTAATTCCTAGACCCTCAAATTCTTCAATCATTGATTTGGGAGCCGCGGAACCACCGATGACAACATTTTGGAACTGGGAAGGAGCTTTGCCCTGATTTCGAATTTCCTCGAGAAGTCCAAGCCATACTGTAGGTACTCCCCACGCAGAATTAACATTTTCATGATCCATTAGGTTAAATAGTGAAGCTCCATCTAAGTTTGGGCCCGGAAAAATCAATGACGTTCCTGTCAAAGGCGCCGCATAAGGAAGACCCCAAGCATTAACATGAAATAATGGCACCACTGGCAAAACTTTCATTCCATTACCAAGAAAAAGACCCATATTTAATGAAATTGTCAGTGCGTGAAGTACGGTAGACCGATGTGAGTAGAGCGCCCCCTTAGGATTTCCAGTAGTTCCGGAGGTATAACAAAGACCCGCTGCCGTATTCTCCGGCAATTCTGGCCAAATAATTTTTTGAGAACTCTCAGTTATTAATGTTTCATAAGATAAATATTCATCCGAGAAGTTGGACATACTTTCACTGCTCGCCATCACAATGATTACTAAATTTTTGGGTAACTTTGAAGCAAGCTTCTCTATGATTGGGACAAAAGTAGTATCTACAAATAAAATACTATCACCAGCATGCTCAAGTATATAAAGCATTTGTTCAGCGCTTAATCTTGGATTAATTGTATGGCATACAGCTCCAACTCCACTGATTGCATAATATAATTCTAAATGCCGATAACCATTCCATGCAAGAGTAGCGACTCTGTCACCTTTTTTTACACCTAAATTCAAAATGGCATTAGCCAATTTGCTAACTCTGACCAGACAATCGCTGTAGGTGTAACGGTGTACATCACCCTCTGTCCGTAATGAAACAACTTCACTTACAGAGTGATTTTCCGCAGCAAATTTCAAAATCTCTATTATTGAAAGATCGCGATGCATCATCTGGCCAAGCATTGTAATTTCCTCCAAAGATTGCGCGCTGTTTTATTGTAAAATCATTACTATAAGACCACGAAATGAAAAAAAATATGTTATATTAATTTCTTAGTGTCCAGCGGAATTTTAGGCTTTGAAAGACGGTTTCTGGTTACCCAATTAAGTTGATGCTGCGCCCTTGTAATTGCAACATAAGTTAATCGCTTCCAAAGCGGTTGTCCCGATTCTATTCTTCCTGTATTCGACGCTACGGCTAAATCACTTGAAATAACTTGTACTTGCTCCCATTGGGATCCCTGCGATTTATGGATTGTTACGGCTGAACCATGTAGAAAAGTGGCACCCATACGAGCTGCAAATGGTATAAATGGTTCCTCTACATCAGGCTTTTCAATTTTAACAATTGAAGCTGCTGAAACCTGTGGATCGTCTGAGCCTATTATGTGGAGCTTGGAAAAGCCCGGCTTTCTTCCAGGCCCTAAATAAATGACATGAGCTCCCTTGATCAGGCCACGCGCCTCAAGATCTATCCTTTTTTTTCGATGCTTCAGTGGCAATTCAATACCATCACAAATTAACGGTTCCCCTGGTACCAACTCAGTTTCAGTTATTGAATGAGCTTCTCTAAAAGCACTAATAAGACGAATTCGGGTCGAGTTCCGCCAGACCAGAACGGGACTGAATGCCATCAAATCAATATTCACTCTCTGACTATAGATAACTCTTTCATCAGAAATCGAGGCTTCCTTAACCATTTGATCAAATGCCAGAAAATCTATACTTGGATCCTGTAATTTACTAGCCAACTCCAGAATTGGGTTATCATTTTGTTGACGATGAATTTGCCTTAGAAAACATTTTCTTTTGTCGGGAATTTTATCGAAAACCATACTCCCAGATTGATTAATAGGAGCTAATTGGGCCGGATCACCAAATAGAATTAAGTTGGAAAAAATTTCTTTTAAATCCTCAAATTGCTGATTATCAAGCATTGAGGCCTCATCAACGAAACCAACATCCAGCGGCTCTTCTCTACGTTTCCAACCTTGGATAAAGTCTGATCCTTTTAAACCAGCAGACGCTAAAGCCCCCGGGATAGATTTATTTGTTTTATAAAATTCGAAAATACGATCTAAAATCGATTTTTCAAAATTCTCATTGTCAGGTCGAGCCGAGTTTCCAACCAACCACTCGGCAATTTTTTCATATTCGGGATCATATATTGGAGTATATAAGATGCGATGAAGAGTGGTCGCAGGAACTCCCTTACTTCTCAAAACGCTCGCCGCTTTATTTGTAGGCGCTAAAATTGATAAGGAACGTTCTGTTCTAAGTCTTTTGCTTTCATAATCGCCCGTAATAATATTTATACCAGACAACTTCAAAGCCTCGAAGAGCTTTGAAATTAATAACGTTTTTCCTGTTCCTGCTCTTCCAATTATGCTTAAAAGAGAAGATTGGCGATCAGATTTTGACGATAACTTTGCTTCTTCAAGGTCTATGCCTGAAAGTCTAAGAGTTGATACAACTTCATTATAGGCTTTATTTTGGTCACCAGAAAAATAAACTACGTCACTTGCCATAAACAATTGTTTATACTTTTAGCCTGACTTAGACCACTCATAATCTCTATTTTTGAGTAGCCAATCTTTCCCAAAAACGTTTAAATTAAATTTAAAGATTTATCGTGACGCAAAAAAATCTTAACGTAAACGCGCCACCAAAATAACCTATTATTTAAATTTATTAGTCGATTAGAGCTTCTGATAAAGTCCGAAGGCCTTTGTGCGGAGATTGAACCAAAACTGCCATATTTCCAGGCTTATGTTCGTTCCGCCTCATTTTCATATGTGCTTCAGGTATCTCATTCCAATAAAAAACTTCCGACATGCAAGGATCTAGCCTTTGTTCAATCATCAGTTGGTTAGCAGCAGAAGCCTGTTTAAGGTGTGCAAAGTGACTACCCTGAATTCTTTTTTGATTCATCCATACGTAACGAGCATCCATGGTAAGGTTGTATCCAGTCGTTCCCGCGCATATCACTACCATCCCACCCGTCTTGCAAACAAAGGTTGAAACAGGAAAAGTTGTTTCCCCTGGGTGTTCGAACACCATATCGACATTTATTCCCTTGCCAGTTATTTCCCAAATCGCTTTGCCAAACTTTCTAGCTTCAGCAAACCAATCTTTAAATTCAGGGCTATTGACTGTCGGTAATTGTCCCCAACAATTAAAATCTTTTCGGTTAATAACCCCTTTAGCGCCGAGTTTAGTTACAAAGTCTCTTTTATCTTCGTCCGATATAACGGCAATAGCGTTGGCGCCAGCAGTTTTAACCAATTGAATAGCATAAGAACCTAATCCACCTGATGCGCCCCACACTAAAACATTTTGGCCAGGTTTCAAATCATGGGGCTGATGACCAAACAGCATTCTATAAGCCGTTGCCAAGGTCAACGTGTAACAAGCACTCTCTTCCCAACTCAAGTGCTTTGGACGTAGCATAAGTTGTTGACTTTGTACCGCCGTAAACTGAGCGAAAGAACCATCCGGGGTTTCATATCCCCAAATTCTCTGGCTGTTCGAATACATTGGGTCGCCACCGTTGCACTCCTCATCATCGCCATTATCTTGATTACAATGTATCACAACTTCATCGCCCACTTTCCAGCGGGTTACTTTTTCACCCACAGCCCAAACGATTCCTGAAGCATCGGAACCGGCAATGTGATATTCGGCTTTGTGTACATCAAACGGGCTTATTGGCACGCCGAGGCCAGCCCAAACACCATTATAATTAACACCTGCAGCCATAACCAAAACTAATACGTCGTGGCTGTCGAGCTTTGGAGTATCAACGATTTCAATTTCAAATGACTGGTCGGGCTCTCCATGTCTCTCGCGACGTATCGTCCAAGCCAACATTTTTGGAGGAACAAAGCCCATTGGAGGGATCTCTCCAATTTCGTATAGATCTTTTTCAGGTGCATCATACCGAACTAACGAGTCGTTTGCATCTAAAGCCATTTGTTTCTCCATCAATTCTAACCGGTGCGAAATATTGTTTCGTTCAATGAGCAATATAATCTCAAAGGTAATATTACAACCTATTTTGTATATATTTAGTAATTTTATTTCATAGATAAATTATTTTTATTATAAATATCTGTTTTTTATATTAATAATTTTTAACATTTCATTTTCAGAAAGAGTAAAAATTAAGTAAAATTGCTAATTTTGCTATTTTTTATAGTAGAAAATTGACTTTTTTTCTAATTTTCTAAATAAACATACAAATAAGCGAAATATTATTATCAAGGGAAATTTAGTTGTGAAAGAAAAAAAAGACCTTCCTTGGTTAATAAGAACTTACGCTGGTCACTCAACAGCTAAAGAGTCCAATAAACTATATCGGTCAAACCTTGATAAGGGGCAAACTGGCCTTTCCGTTGCATTCGATCTTCCAACACAAACAGGATATGATAGCGATCATATATTGGCTCGGGGAGAAGTTGGAAAAGTTGGAGTCCCTATAAGTCACCTCGGCGACATGCAAACTCTGTTCGATCAGATACCATTAGAGGATATGAATACCTCTATGACAATTAATGCAACC
>QOQI01000031.1 GCA_003332035.1 Paracoccaceae bacterium | reverse complement strand
AAAGCTGGTCTATTCGATGTAAGTCATATGGGACAAGTTATTCTGAGCGGTCAATCATATGAAGAAACTGCACTTGCTTTAGAAAAAGTATTACCAATGGATGTGCTTGGCTTAGAAATTGGGCGCCAGAGGTACGGTTTCTTAACGACCGACGAGGGTGGTATTTTGGACGACCTAATGTTCAGCAATAGGGGCGACCATATTTTTGTTGTTCTAAATGCTGCATGTAAAGATTCTGATATAAAATATTTACGATCTCTTTTGGAGCCAAATATTTCAATCAAGGAAATAGAAAGCCGGGCGCTAATTGCTTTACAAGGGCCTGCCTCTGAGGCTGTACTAGGCAAATATCACCCTCAGATTAAAAATATGAAATTCATGGATGTAGAAACTTTGACTATTGATGGAGCAGAATGCTGGATCTCACGATCGGGGTATACCGGAGAAGATGGGTTCGAGATATCGATCCCAGCCGAAGCCGCCGAGCCAATAACGAGAAGCATTTTATCAAATCAGAACGTCGAATTTATTGGTCTTGGAGCTCGTGATAGTCTGCGTTTGGAAGCAGGGTTGTGCCTCTATGGCCATGATATTGATCAAGCAACCACGCCAGTAGAAGCTTCTTTGACATGGGCTATTCAAAAAGCAAGAAGATCTAACGGATCAAGAGCCAGTGGCTTTATTGGGAGCGAAATTATCCTAAAGCAGCTTGCTGGCGGAACTAATAAAAAAAGAGTAGGGTTGCTACCGCAAACTCGAGCTCCGATGAGAGAAGGCGTAGAAATTTTTGCAACAGAAACTTCAAAAGAAGCTATTGGAAAAATAACCTCTGGTGGATATGGGCCAACTGTCGGCTATCCAATCGCAATGGGATACATTAATAGCGAATATGCAAATAGCGAAGATGATTTGTTCGGTGAACTCCGAGGCAAACGGGTACCAGTAAAAGTTTCAAACCTTCCTTTTGTCCCACTTAATTTTAAACGTTAATCAGCAGGAGAACTAAAATGAAATTTACAGAAGAGCATGAATGGCTTCGAAGCGAAGGAGATATAGTTGTTGTTGGCATTACTGAGCATGCGAGCACGCAACTAGGCGATGTAGTTTTTGTTGAACTCCCAGAAGAAGGAGCAACTGTTTCAAAAGATGATGAAATTGTAGTTATCGAAAGTGTGAAAGCTGCGTCAGACATTTTAGCGCCATTAGATGGAGAAATTATCGAAATTAATGAAGCATTATCTGATGAGCCGAGCAAAGTTAACGAGGACCCAATGGGTGAAGCATGGTTTTTTAAAATGAAACCATCAGACCCATCGCAAGTAGAAGAATATATGACTGAAGATGAGTATAATAAACTAATTAGCTAGTTTGATATTGTAGAAATTAAGGAATAATTCATGCCATTTAAACCAACAGACTATTTACCCTACGATTTCGCAAATAGACGGCATATAGGACCGTCACCAGCTGAGATGGCCCATATGCTGGAGACATTAGGCTTGTCCGACCTTGAGAGCCTTATTGATGAGACTCTTCCAAAATCAATACGCCAGAAGGACCCTTTAAACTTTGGAAAGCCTAAATCAGAAAGAGCTCTTTTAAACCATATGCGGATAACTGCTTCAAAGAATAAAGTTCTGACCAGTCTAATTGGTCAAGGTTATCATGGAACAGTTACGCCGCCGGCAATTCAAAGAAATATTTTAGAAAATCCAGCGTGGTATACGGCCTACACGCCCTATCAACCTGAGATTAGTCAAGGGCGGTTGGAAGCTCTATTGAATTATCAAACAATGATCTCAGACCTAACTGGATTAGAAATCGCAAATGCTTCGCTGTTGGACGAAGCTACTGCTTGCGCAGAAGCCATGACAATGGCTGAAAGAGTTGCAAAGTCAAAAGCAAAAACTTTTTTCATTGATGAGAATTGTCATACTCAAAATATCGCAGTTATGAAAACGAGGGCCCGTCCTTTAGGCATTGAAATCGTTGTTGGCGATCCTGACAATCTTAATCCATCTGACGTATTTGGGGCAATTTTCCAATATCCAGGTACCTTTGGTCATGTAAGAGATTTTACAGACCATATTGAAAAGCTTCACGCAAACAAAGCTATTGCTGTGGTCGCCGCTGATCCTCTTGCACTTACCCTGCTGAAGGAACCAGGAGCTATGGGAGCCGACATTGCCATCGGAAGCACCCAACGATTTGGAGTTCCAGTAGGCTATGGTGGTCCTCACGCGGCTTATATGGCTACAAAGGATGCTTACAAAAGATCGATGCCTGGACGGCTAGTTGGGATTTCGGTTGATTCCCAAAATAGAGCCGCTTACAGACTGTCCTTACAAACACGCGAACAGCATATAAGGCGGGAAAAGGCGACCTCTAATGTTTGCACGGCGCAGGCCCTTTTAGCAGTTATGGCCTCTTTCTATGCTGTATTTCATGGTCCAGAAGGGCTTAAAGCCATTGCACAAAGAATACATAGAAAAACAGTGAGATTAGCAAAAGGTTTAGAGTCTGCTGGGTTTAAAGTTGAACCAGACGCATTTTTTGACACGATTACCGTTGAGGTTGGCTTAATGCAAAAAACCGTCATGGATGCAGCCGTGCGTGAAGGTATCAATCTTCGTGCTGTTGGCAAGACAAAAATCGGCATCACTTTGGACGAGCGTACTCGACGAAAAGTTACCGAAGCAGTATGGCGAGCGTTTGGAATAACTCGAAATGACGATGATCTATCCCATGATTACCGTGTGCCTGATAGCTTACATCGTAAATCGAAATATCTTGAACACGACGTATTTCATATGAACCGGGCGGAAACCGAAATGATGCGTTATATGCGCAGATTGGCAGATCGGGATTTAGCGTTAGATCGAGCAATGATCCCACTTGGCTCATGCACTATGAAATTAAATTCTGCTGCCGAGATGATGCCTGTTAGTTGGCGTGAATTTTCACTTCTTCATCCTTTTGTACCAAAAGATCAAGCTCAAGGTTATGAAGAAATGATTTCAGATCTGTCATCAAAGCTATGTGACATAACAGGCTACGATGCAATTTCCATGCAGCCAAATTCGGGTGCGCAAGGTGAATATGCAGGACTATTAACAATAGCGGAGTTTCATAGATCTAATGGAGAAGAGCATAGAAATGTTTGCTTGATACCTACTTCAGCTCATGGGACAAACCCCGCCAGTGCACAAATGGTTGGTTGGAAGGTCATACCTATTCAGTCAGCTGAAAACGGAGATATTGATGTAGATGATTTCAGAACAAAAGCTGAAATGCATAAGAATGATTTAGCGGGATGTATGATTACATATCCTTCAACTCATGGAGTATTTGAGGAAACGGTACATGAAGTTTGCGCAATTACCCACGAGTATGGAGGACAGGTCTACATTGATGGGGCTAATATGAATGCTATGGTCGGCTTAAGTCGCCCAGGTGATATTGGCGGCGACGTGAGCCATCTTAATTTGCATAAAACATTCTGCATTCCACACGGTGGCGGCGGACCAGGAATGGGTCCCATCGGTGTGAAAGCTCACCTGACACCTCACTTACCAGGACACCCAGAAGTTGGAGGTGGCACAGGCCCAGTATCTGCTGCACCTTTCGGTTCTCCTTCATTATTACCAATATCATGGGCCTACTGTTTGATGATGGGCGGTGAAGGGCTTACCCAAGCTACCCGAGTGGCAATTTTGAATGCAAACTATATAGCTAAGCGCTTAGAGGGATCGTTTGATGTTCTTTATCGTGGAGCAAATGGAAGAGTTGCTCACGAATGCATAATTGATACACGTCCATTTGCCGAAACAGCTGGTGTTAGCGTTGATGATATAGCTAAACGGTTAGTTGATAGTGGGTTTCATGCTCCAACAATGAGCTGGCCAGTAGCAGGAACCTTAATGGTTGAACCAACCGAATCTGAAACTAAGGCAGAATTGGACCGTTTCTGTGATGCTATGCTGTCTATCAGAGAGGAAATACGATTAATTGAAGACGGAACATATCCTAAGGATAACAATCCGCTTTGTAATGCCCCGCATACTGTTCAGGATCTTGTTGGTAATTGGGAACGACCTTACTCACGCGAACAAGGATGTTTTCCACCAGGAGCCTTTAAAGTTGATAAATATTGGCCACCAGTTAACAGAATTGATAATGTTTACGGCGATCGACATCTTGTTTGTACCTGTCCGCCAATGTCAGAATATGCTGAGGCTGCTGAATAAAATTTGCTCGAGACAGAAGTGTCTCGAGCGCATTTCTAACATTTATGAAACCATCTGAATTTTATTGTAGAGCTAATACTGCGCCTTGAGCCAATGAACTCAATTTTGCATAGGCTATTTCTGGATCAACTGCTCCAAAACCTGCAAATGTTCCAAAGCCACAATCGCTTCCAGCAATAACTCGAGCTTCACCAACTATATTAACAAAATTTCTTATTCTTTGAGCAACCAGCTCAGGGTGTTCTACAAAATTTGTTGTAGTATCGACTACTCCAGGTACAAGTATTTTATCGTTTGGTATATCGGATTTTCGATCCTTAAAAACAGTCCATTCATGTCCATGGCGAGGATTTGAAGTTTCAAATAATAGATATTTGGCCTTAGCGGCCATGAGAGTATCAAACATTTTTGACATTGGTATATCGCAAATATGAGGTCCTTCATAATTCCCCCAACAAATGTGTATCCGCACTTTTTCTGAAGGGATTTCAGATAATGCAAAATTTAAAGCGTCAATGTGTAAACCCGCAATTTTAATAAACTCTTCATCACTTAAGTCATTGAAAAGCATGTGTCGTGAAAGAGCTAAGTCAGGACAATCGAGCTGAAGATCCAATCCGGACTCAACTATCGTTTCATACTCATCTTTCATGGCATAAGCCAAAGCCTCGAGATACTGCTCCCGAGTTTTATAAAAATCATTCTGAAGAAATAAAGAAATAACTCCAGGAGATGCTGCGTTCATAAAGCCACGCTCAATTCCATATTTGTGCATTGCTGCTTTGAGGTTGTTGATGTCTTTTCCTAGCTCACCTTGACCCTTTGATTTCACTTCTCCAACGCACATCGGTCTGGAATATGTGGGGGTACCTCCATCATTGGCTAACCGCTCAAGAAAACTTGGAAATTTTTTTAAATCTTCTGGAGCATTTCGAGGACTATCGCCATCAAAACCAGTATATCTATCCTTAACATAAGTGGCATAGCTTATTTTTGATGTTTCTCCATCACTTACGATATCTACTCCGACTTCTTTTTGGCGCCTCACAGTTTCAGAAACGGATCGGGTCATACAGTCGTCGAATGCATCTTGAGCGAATTCATTTCCTTTTTCACGCGCAAATATAAAATCTACAACTTCTTGCGAGCGCGGCAAAGAGCCGACGTGTGAAGTTAGTATTCTATCCATTTGGAAGCATCCTCTCTAATATTTAAAAACTTAAAAATTTACTTGGCTTTCCACGTATGGCCAGCTGGGTCATTATTTCCTACGATTTGATACAGTGCAGCTTCTCCAGTAACTGCAGGCACAATGGAATGTTTAAAGTCTGCTGGTATCGACATCGTATCCCCTGGAGCCAAAACGGTTGAACCATTTTCCCAAGAAATTCGCCAATGGCCTCGGACTGGCATAAGTACAGATAAGAATTTATGGCTTTCCTGATTTTCATTGGAAGAGCCACGAGTGATAAAATTAACTTCAAAACCTGGTTTGTCCCTTAATAGACCATTTTCACCTATAACATTTACTGGTTTCCTATCTGCCAAAGAAAACATATCCCAATATCGAGCCACATGATTTGGAACCACATCCATCGTTGTTAGCTCTGCCCTCTTTGAGAGCTCTTCACTTTGCATGACAGGCATTGGGCCTATACCATCTGGTAAATTTTGACCTTTCTTTTGATCATATAATTTTCCGTTTTCACCAAGGATCAGACCGTGATCAGCTGCATCTTCGATTACTTGGGGAGCCCAGTGAACCCCGCCGCCAGCATTATCTCCTCCAAGAATGGCCATAATCATCCCATATTCGGTACCTATATTTTCAAAGCCCCGAAATATACCAGTAGGTATATTAATGATATCGCCCTGCTCTAACACAACCTCCCCTGAATTACCCCACCTACCCCAAAAAAACCGCCAACGACCGGATAATACGAAGAACACCTCGGCCGTATTATGGTCGTGCAGAGAATTCCGGCACTTTGGTGGTTGACCTGCCGCGCCAATATTGAAGCCATGCGGAATGGCAATATGAACATGTTGATCGGGGCTCTCTGAAACACCCCCACCAATTATAGTAAAATTTTCTTTTTGATCACTTCCCGGTGTATGCGCATCAATAAATGCAGTTTTGCATGGAACTAATTCGCCATAACGCACGATACGGTCATCCATTGTATAATTTGTCATTTATATACTCCCAGATCTAAATTTACCTCTTAAAGAATTTTTAGGCCCCATTTTTTAGACAAATTTGCTTCCAAACTGCAGTTTCATCAAACAAGGTCCACTCACGGCGGATCTTTGCAGTGTTCCCTGAAACGGCACCAAATTCCACATGTGTTGCACCAAAAATATAAACATCAGCACCAGTTGGCGCACCAAAACTACCCCAGCCAGCATGCTTGCCATGAAGAGACCATCGAAGTGCCGCACGGGGAGGCATATATGCATCTTCTCTACCAATTTGGTGATGAATTTTAAAGTACGCATCAGGAAATGAAGCGCGAAGCCCCATCCAGAATTGATCGGCTCCATCATAAGATAAAGTACTTACGCCGCCCGGATATTCCAAATTCGCTGCTCTATCGTATTCGCTAGGAATAGTCGTAAAATCTGCATTCATAATTCGATTCAGAATATCCGCAAACTTTTGTCCCCACTCATTATCATTTCCTGCTCCAGTGTAGGGGCCTTTTACGTCATCCATTGGCAAAAATGGCTTAATACAACTTTCTATGCCACCTTCTTTTTCTATTAGATCTCTAGCATAATCTTGCGGGGACATACCGAGTTGACGAACTATCGCGCCCTGGTCACGGATTAGCCACTCATCATCAATTTGGTTATTGCGCGCATGGCAATCTGCAATAACCCTATAATTTAGGTTTTTGCCCGTAGGCGTTCCATAAACTCCCGGTTTGGAATGAGTTACACGTGAATGTATTCTATGGGAGCTTAACATGCCTTCTTCTGGTGTACCTGACCAGATTACGTCTTCTCCAAAAAGAGCACGATCTGGGAATTCAGCCAGAGTTGACATGGTTGCAGCTATTACTTTTTCATTCCCAATTACAATTGAGCCAGGTGACCTTACAATAATATCTGGTGCGTAGTAGTTATGAAGTGTGGAAATACCACGGTCTTCCCAGATTTCTTTTGTAATACCAATAATATATTCAGGAAAACTATTAAATTTATCACTAAAACCATGCATTAAAATTCTCCTATATGGGTTTCTGACGTGTGGATGATCTAATTACTAATGGGCTATCAATTTGAAGTTTAACTGGGTTAGAAGAATGTGGGTTTTCTATCCGGTTTAAAATTGTGTTGACAGTTTCTTGAACCATCAAATTAGCTCGCTGCCTGACTGTTGTGAGATCATATGATTTCCAAGAAGCCGGTGGCACATCATCATATCCAATGACAGACACGTCTTCTGGGATACTTAGCCCAAGCTCATACCTTAAGATATCCATGACTATGAACGCCATGTGGTCATTGGCAACAAAAACTGCATCCGGTCGATCAGCTTTAGGTTTATCAAACATTGCAAATGTGGCGATCTTGGTTTTTTCAGCTCGGAAATTTCCAACTTTCCGGGAGAATACTGTCAGACCACTATCTAAAATTTCTTTTTCAAAGCCAGCTTCCCTGTCTCTTTGTGTAGAGGCACCTTCCCAACCGGCTATATATCCAATCTTTTCATGCGCTAAATCAATTAACAACCGAGCAGCCTTCCGGCCTCCTTCAAAATTATTTGATGTGATCGAAGAAATTTCGTCCATATCTTGTGAACGATTAAATAAAACAACAGGCACACCAGCCGCTTGACACCTTGAACCAACTTCTGAAGAAAGTGCCACCGACGCCATCACTATACCATCAACTTGGTAATCCAAGATTTCGTCAACAACTGGGCTAAGATTACCTGCTGTTTGTGAGGCCATAAAAACCAATACGTGGTAACCACGTTCTTGGAAAGCATTGGAAAGTTTTTCCAATGCTTCAGGATAAAAATAGTTTTCCAAATAGGCAACAACTAAACCGATTATTCGGCTTTTTCCTGAAACCATTGCTCGAGCTAGAATATTAGGACGGTACCCTAATTCTTTAGCTGCAATTTTTACCTTTTCTGCTGTTTTTGCAGAAACAGAGGCTCCTGGCGTATAGAACCGGCTAACTGCAGATTGCGATACGCCAGCTCTCTTTGCTACTTGGGATGAAGTCGTTCGATCAACCATATTACAAAGCCGCCTCAGGCAGAGAAACTCTGCCTAGAATACGTGCCTTGTTAAACTCTTTGAGCCGTTTAAAAACATCCACGCCCAGTTGATAGTAAACATCAAGAAGATCAAGCAGCACCCAGTTTTCCCGGATCAAACCGTCTTCGATTCGCCAAAAATCCAATGAGCACATACTTATTTTTTTTCCAGGTGGAGCTATACCCATCCATCCGTCATTAGTGACCGTTTGGATCATGTCAGGCCAACCTGTTACCGCAGCATAATCACCATCACCAAAGAAATGGAAAGAAATTTCATCGTTATATCTACCTCGATCGGGCATCGCATTTAAAAAGGGAATTTGATGCCAATTTCTAAAACCTACAATACCGCGCCCCGTACCAATACCAGCAGGTCCATACCAGTTCATTCTAGGGTGCCAAAACTTTGGCATTTGCATAACTTCAGCTGTACCTTGGCTTGGATGAAGTGTCATATGATTCAGCATTTCCATAACTAAATCGCATGATATTTTTGACTTCTCTTCATTCCACGGCCCGTTGACATGACCGTCAAGCGAAGCAGGACCAGGGATATGGTATTCCAACCCAAGAGAAGGGGCCATAGGCCAAGCATTGGCCTGCATCATGAGTTCTGGAATATCCCATAAAGCTTGAATTTCTACAATTTTCCCCTCTTCAAATCTGAAAAATTCATGAAACCGCATATGCGCAAGATGTCCAGTTGCAGGAATATCAAGCCAAGGCGCAACAAATGTTCCCGAATAGTGGCCACCACATCCAACCCAATAGTTATTTTGTTCAGTAGCTCCTCCCATTACAATCCAATCTCTTCTTTCCAAATCTGGGAAGGCGTCAAATAAGGGAGCGTAGCAAGTTGTAAAAAATGATTGCGGACCAATTAAATCTTTAAAAGGGAATGGCATTCTAATTTTTGCATCTGGGTCGATCAGTTTTTCTAACTCTGACCTAACTATTCCTTCGTCAAAATTGTACATAGCCGACCGAAGTGGGGAAAGTAGTTCCTTATTTTTCGAATGCATGCAGTTCATTTTAAATCCAGGTTAATTTTTCAACTAAATTACTCTGCGGCTGTTCCATAGGGGATATTTTTACCCCCATAACGTCGGACGCGAACATTACATTGTTCAGCATGGCCAACAAAGCCCTCAAGCATACAAAGCCGAGAGCCATATTCACCAACTAACTTTGCAGCTTCATCAGTTTCAATCCTCTGATAACTATGCGTTTTGAGAAACTTTCCCACCCATAGCCCGCCTGTGTAACGACCAGCTTTTTTTGTTGGAAGCGTATGGTTTGTTCCTATTACTTTGTCACCATTTGCAACATTAGTGCGCGGTCCTAAAAACAAAGCACCGTATGAATGCATATTTTCCAAGTACCAATCATCACGGTCAGTCATAATTTGTACGTGCTCATATGCCATATCGTTCGCAACAGAAAGTATCTCTTCGTGGGTATCGCAAAGTATCATGTCACCATAATTTTCCCAACTTGCAGATGCCGTTTCAGAGGTAGGAAGAATTTTAAGTAATCGTTCTATTTCAACTAAAGTTTCGCGGGCTAATTTTTCACTGCACGTTATCATGGCGGCAGGTGAATTATAGCCATGCTCTGCTTGGCCTAACAAGTCTGTTGCGCATAGTTCAGCATCAACTGTTTTATCTGCTATCACCATAGTCTCTGTTGGTCCGGCAAAAAGATCGATTCCAACGCGTCCATAAAGCTGGCGTTTAGCCTCGGCGACGAACGCATTTCCAGGACCGACCAGCATATGAACAGGATCAACAGTTTCTGTTCCAATTGCCATAGCGCCAACAGCTTGAATTCCGCCCATAACATAAATTTCATGTGCACCACCCATGTGCATTGCAGCAACAATAGCGGGATGAGGTTCTCCATTTACCGGTGGCGCTGATGCAATAATGCGGGGGACACCCGCAACGGACGCCGTCAAAACCGACATGTGGGCTGAGGCGACCATTGGGAATTTCCCCCCAGGGACGTAGCACCCAACTGATTGAACAGGAATATTCCGATGACCAAGAATAACACCAGGCATAGTTTCAATTTCTATGTCGGTCATCGAGGCACGCTGCGCCTCGGCAAAGTTTTTAATCTGCTGCTGTGCAAATTTGATATCGTCCATATCACGCGAAGAAACCTTCTGCATGGCCGCATCAATTTCGCTCTTATTTAATTTAAATTTATTTGGAGCATAATTATCGAATTTCTTACTTAATTGACGAACTGCCGCATCTCCATTTTTTTCAATTTCACTTAGCGTTGCCTCAACAACTTCCCGAACTTTGGCGTCCTCTGCAGCTTTTTCTATTTCCGTTTTTGATTTCTTAAGAACATTAATAGCCATATCAACTACTCCCCGTATCTGGTCGAGGTGCATTTTTCTCACCTCGGTCATAAACTTCCCAACCTCGTCCATCGAATAGATCCACACCCAGTTGAGCTGCGACATGCGGAAAATCTACGTTGACCCAATTATCTGCTATCTTCCCATCGATAACTTTCCAAAAATCCATATAGCGAATTTCTATTCGCTTACCCGTGGCAGCTATTCCAAGGAATTCACCGCTATGGGTTGCCTCTTGACGGCCAAACGCTGCTGCCCACTCACCCATGTAAAGTCGAGCCTCATCAATGCATACCTTATCGGAAAATGCAGCCTGAAAAGGCCTTTGCCAATTATCTTGAAACTCTTTTAAACCAACTTTAGTTCCGCAACCTTGGTTGCCCATCCAACGGAAACCTGCAGAGAAAAATTCACCTATGTCATCAATCCGATGATCATTCAAACCGTCCACCATACCCTCAATCACACGACGTGTTTCGTCAGTTTTTGAAAGATCTGTATTACTAGTAAGCGCAGCTTGTTCTGGGCGAGATCCCTTCATTAATAACACCTATTCAGAAAAAGAAATTTTATAAGTTGGCCACTCATCCTTTTACTGCTCCCGCTGTAAGACCACTAACGATCTGCCTTTGAAAAAACATAACTAAAATGAATAAAGGAGCCGCAGCTGAAACAACTGCTGCTACAGCAAACATCACATTGCCTTCCGTATAGGTCGTACCCAAAAATGCGGCAATTTGGGGTACCATGGTACGGTTGTCCTCTGACAACAACATCGACGTTATAGCGAAGTCATTATAAGCTAACAGAAAGCTGAAAAGACCAGTTGTTATCACCCCAGGCCACATTACAGGAATTATCACAAGGCGGAATGCTTTAAACTGAGAACAGCCATCTACTTTAGCACTTTCATCAAGTTCTTTTGGTATATTTTGAAAAAATGAATGTAGCATCCAGAGAGTAAATGGTTGATTTATTGCGACCAAAACAATGATCGTAGTCGGTAAAATACCCCAAACATTCCATTCAAAAAATGGCAACATGTAACCAGAAACTAGTGTGATCGGAGGCATAGCTCTAAAAATTAAAGCAGCAATAAGCAATATGAGTGTGTATCGATAACCTGAGCGAGATAAAGCATAACCACCCAGTGTTCCAATTGTTAAAGATGTGCAGACTACAAAAAAGCAGACAATAAATGTATTTATAACATTACGCCAAAATTCCTCTTTTATCCAAGCACCCTCATAACCAGCATCAGTAAAAGGTTGACCATATTCAGCAATTGTTCGTTCGCCACTTAGCGCATTAGTCCAGTTTGCGACTGAAAAGAAATCAAGCTCAACTTTAAAACTTCCCCAAAGTGTCCAAACAAAAGGAAAGGCTGCAACTAATAGCCAAATAGCTGCAAAAATATATATGGCTATCCGAAGACTTAAAGACCGTCTTTTAGAGGCAATGGTCATTTAGCTTTCTCCATAAAATCTCGCCAAGTTCTTCTCAAGACAGGTAGTAGCAAAATTGTTACACCGATTATCGTCAGTACTGATGTTGCAGATGCGGAAGATAGTTGACGAGTTTCCCCACCTAAATCATTAAAGATAAACCAGCTGAGGCTCTGTGCGTGTGCTGACGCATTAAATCCAACTATTGGTTCAAAAACTCGGAAATTATCCATTAATTGAATAAGGGCTACAAAAGAGACAAGAGGCATCAAGTGAGGAAGAACGACATAGCGAACTTGCTGCGCTCGCGTTGCTCCGTCGATTTGAGCAGCTTCTAGCTGATCCGCAGGTAAAGTTTGTAAACCGGCATAAAAAATTACAAATGCAAAGGGTGCTGCATGCCACACACCATAAACTATAAGAGAAATCCACATTAGGCCTGTTGAAGCTTTTAAAGATAAATTGGGATCCGCAAAAATCCATTGTATCGCAGATCCTAAAATCCCACGGCTATCTATCATCCAGAATAGAACAAGAGCGCCTATTAAAGGTGTTATAACAAACGGCAGAAGTGAGAAAAATACAACTACACCTTTAATGCGATCATGGAGGGCATTTACATTAAGTGCTATCAAGAAACCAACTATTACAACGAGAGGGGTGACTATAAATGTAAATGTCAGAGTAAAAGCCATCGCTCTATAAAATGGTAAATTACCAAGCTTAGTAAAAAATTCGTTGAAATTTTCAGAAATAGACCAGATTTTGCTCACTTCCGATATTGCTAAATGGCCTCGATCACTAAAAATCTCTAGGCCTATAAACCGACCTATCGGTTTTTCTTCCCTTATTGCTCTCGTGGCTTCTTGATCAATTGAAGTTTCTATTGTGCACCCAACTAACGGAGTACATGTTTCAACTTCAACCAAAACAGCTTTATGCGGCGCATGAACAGATTGAACCAATACCGAGACTATTGGAAATGCAATAAACAAAAGCATCGCAAGCGCTGTCGGTGAGAAAAACCATATAAAAGTTGAATGTTTCATTTAAAGAGGCTCAATTTTAAAAGGGGGCGCTTGCGCGCCCCTTAATAGTTTTAGTTAGTTTAAGTAGCCTTTTTCTTTTGCAGCAGCTACGTAAGCCGCCTCAACGTCAGCGAGAGCCTGCTCAGCAGTTTCCTTACCTTGCATAAAGTCAGCTAGTTCTGCTCCCAAAGCAGTATGCATTAGCCCCATATAAGGTAGCATTGGGTAAGGTGTTGTTCCCATTTTAGCAGCTTCAAAAACACCAATAGCTGCATCGGTTGGCGTATAACCATCAATCAACCAAACAGCTTGTGTGCGAATGTTTTCATCACTCATCATAGATGGGCTGATCCCATTCATCATTGCAATAAACGTTGCTTCTGCTTCTGCATCTGAAATGTTTTTAGCAACAGTCCAACCGTCCCACCAAAGAGTAGAAGCTGCGGTTGATCCGCCACCAACTGTCATTGGCCCTGCTATAGCGTGACCATTCTTAACAGCATCTGTAACACCTTCAGCTGTTGTTTGAGAGGAAGCTCTTGAGCCCCACATGTTTAACAAAGCTATATTACCCGCTCTATATTCTGCATTTGTCGCATTAGAGTCGTGAGTTAAGAAATCAGGGTTCATATATTCTGAAAGAGCTTTCATCATGTTTAGCGTGTTAACACCAGCTTCGGAATTTACCGATGGATTGGCTGAACCCGCTTTAAAATGCGAACCACCATAGCCTAAGAACATATTATTAAATTCCTGTGCTAAATTCCAACCAGCAGCATATGCCCCACCTACTGGGTTTTGCATTGCACCTGATGAACGAATTTTTTCAGCAGCAGCTAGCATTTCTTCATAAGTTTTTGGAACACTAATGCCTAAATCTGCCAGAACATCCTTACGATACATCAAGTGTTGAGCATTAGCCATAAATGCAACAGCCATTACTTTTCCATTAACTTTGATCAACTGGCTAGACTGAAGATCGCCCCCATGTTTCGCAACTAAACTGTCCAAAGGACGGATTACATCTTCATTCATCAAAGCAACAATTGATGAATTCGCAACAATCGCTGATGTGTACTCTGCTGGGTTGCCTTGCATCCCAGGAACATTAATTTTTTGATGATCAGCTGTGAGGTTGGTTGAAACCTCACCGCCTGTACACGCTGCTGCGCCCGCGCCTACTGTTTGAATAGCTGGAAATTCATTCCCAACTATGCTCACACGAGCACCAATTTCACAAGCCTGCGCAGTACTGAATGCAGTAATTGAGAGTGCGCCTACTATCGATAATATTTTTTTGTTCATATTTAAGGTCTCCCTAGTTTGAGTGATGTCTTCAAATTACATCAAGTGATCCACACGAGTGGTTTTGTCCGGGTCACCCCGAAAGTCTTGCCCCTGTTTTTGCATCAAACAGATGGCAAATTTGCGAAGGAATTGAAAAATTAATTTCATCTCCAATTTCTGCACGAAAATTTTTGTCAGCTTTTACGCTAACCAGTTTATCCTTTATCTTGACAGTTACCATTGTGGCATCGCCAAGTAATTCCATTGCGTAGACAGTCGAACTAATTTCTGATTTTCGTTTTGAAATCTCCGCATCTTCTGCTCTAAAGCCGAGTGTTACGGGACCATCTTGAATTTTTAAACCACTGATTTTTGTTTTTTCAGCCTCAAAACATCCATTAGATATTGAACCTTCAAGTAAGTTCATAGCTGGACTACCAATAAACCCCGCAACAAAAGTATTTAACGGGGAATTATAAATCTCTGTCGGTGTTCCAACTTGCTGGACCAAGCCATGATTCATAACAACAACTCTATCAGCAAGCGTCATCGCTTCAACCTGATCGTGAGTTACGTATATGGTGGTTACAGCTAATTCGTGGGAAAGATTTTTAATTTGTGCGCGAGTTGAAATCCTTAATTTAGCGTCCAAGTTTGATAAAGGTTCGTCCATTAAAAATACGTTAGGTTCACGTACTATCGCCCTGGCTAGTGCAACCCGCTGTCGCTGGCCACCTGAGAGCTCCGCGGGTTTTCGATGCAGAAATTCATCAAGTTCAACCATAGAAGATGCTCGCTTTACTTTAGCATCATGAGTTTCGCTTGGGATTCCTCTTACTTTCAAAGGAAAGCGAATATTTTCGTAAACATTCATATTTGGGTAAAGCGCATAACTTTGAAAGACCATCGCCACATCGCGATCTTTGGGCTCAACGTCATTTACGACATTGCCATCAATTACTACATTTCCTTCGGACGGGTCTTCAAGACCAGCAATCATTCTCATAGTTGTGGTTTTTCCACATCCAGATGGACCTAGAAGAACAAGGAATTCTTTATCAGGAATCGTCAAATTAAAATTATCAACGCCCACAAAACTGCCCCAACGCTTGGAAACGTTGTTAAGCTCTACTTCCGCCATTACACCCCCCGCGGCTTCACTTTTGCATACGCATGCAAAAAATAGTAGACTCTGTTTAATCTATTTGGCAAGTATTTTTTAAGGATAACAGAAAGAAAATTTGAAATGTACCAATCTGACCTGCAAAATGCAAAAGAGCTTGTTTGGCGTTTCTACCAAAAGCTTGATAACGCCAAAGTTTCTGAAATGGCAGATATAATTGCAGCACATACAGATGAACACCACATT
>QOQI01000030.1:0-15000 GCA_003332035.1 Paracoccaceae bacterium | reverse complement strand
ATCATCGAGTTACCTCTAGTAGCGCGATATGCAAAAGCTGATCCATCGAAAGAATCAAACTGCCCACATATCTCTTCTGTGTTCCAAATTATCAAATAACGTTCCAAAGACACAAACCGAACCGTAGCGCATTTATATTTCGCGCTCACCGCCGATCAACACCTCTGAATTTTTTCAGCCGAAATTGTAAATTACTGTTCCGACCAAACCAACAAACGCCTAAACGATGCCGGTGAAGGGGCTTCTAACCATTACTACAGTATCTCGCAACCCCTTTTTTAATAAAAAAAAAAGATTTTTATTAAAATCCTGTTGTAAGCCCTTTTCCCCTATATTTATATGGGTTTTTTTATCATAGAAATAATGAATTATTAAAAAAACCATAAGAAATAAAATAACTCATTTCCCATTTAGTTTTGTATAAAGTTACGCATATCCCATAATTAGTCAGCAGTCGTTAAAATATCACTATATATTGAGTCGACGACTGAGGTCGTAGATTCTCGACACGCATCTAATTTCTGCCAATCATTACAAATAACTATCCTTTTTAGTGAACAACCACATCCTCAGGGGGTGAAACACCCGACGTCCCCACCCGATCGCCCACTATCAATCCATCTGGGCCAACTGTTATTTGAACTGAATCATTATCATCAATATCTCCTGACAATAACATTTCAGCTATTGGGTTTTGTATTGCGTTTTGGATTACCCTTTTAAGAGGTCGAGCACCAAAAACTGGATCATATCCCTCATTTGCCAACCAAGCTTTAGCCCTCATATCCAGATCGATTTGTATATTTCTAGAATTCAAACGTTTTGCCAGTCTTTTTAGTTGAATATCAACGATTGCTGACATCTCTTCTCTCAAAAGCCTATCAAAAACCAGTATTTCATCTAGACGATTCAAAAATTCGGGCCTGAAATGAGCTCTCACTGCATCCATTACATCTCTCTTTGCTTCAGACGAATTTGAGCCTTCGGGTAATTGGCTAAGGGCTTGTGCCCCCAGATTAGATGTCAAAATAATGAGTGTTTGTTTAAAATCTACTACCCGCCCATGACTATCAGTAAGCATTCCATCATCAAGAACTTGGAGTAAAATATTGAAAACATCCGGGTGCGCTTTTTCAACTTCATCAAAAAGAACTACTTGATAAGGCCTACGCCTAACTGCTTCAGTCAGCACGCCGCCTTCATCATACCCAACATAGCCGGGCGGAGCTCCAATCAAACGTGCAACCGAATGCTTCTCCATGAATTCAGACATATCCACTCGCATCATTGCAGCCTCATCTTCAAACAAAAACTCTGCTACTGCTTTGGTCAACTCAGTTTTACCAACGCCTGTAGGGCCTAAAAATAAGAATGACCCAAGCGGCCTATTTTCATCATTCAGGCCGGCCCGCGCTCTGCGCACGGCGTTAGCAAGCGCTCGGACAGCTTTTCTTTGACCTATTACTCTATTTTCCAGCGCCTCTTCCATACGGAGTAACTTTTCTCGTTCACTTTCTAAAATTTTCGTTGTTGGAATCCCAGTCCAACGCTCGACAACAGAAGCTATTTGGTCAGGCAAAACTGTTTCCTCGACCATTTTACCTTCAGCTTGTTTTTCTTCATCATTGGATAGTTGTTTTTCAAGCTTAGGAATAATGCTGTAAGAAAGCTCACCAGCCTTCACTAAATTACCAGTACGTTTTGCAACATCTAGATCTGCACGGGCTTTTTCTAATTGCTCTTTCAGATCGCGGGCACCAGCCAACTCATCTCTCTCAGCCTGCCACTTTGCGGTCAATTCAGTGCTGCGCTCTTGTAATTCTGTCAAATCCTTTTCCAAAGAAGATAGACGTTTCTTAGAAGCCGTATCTTCTTCCAATCGCAAAGCTTCCGCCTCTATTTGTTTTTGTAAAATTTCTCGATCTAAAGCATCCAGCTCTTCAGGCTTACTATCAACTTGCATTCTCAGGCGACTTGCTGCCTCATCTATCAAGTCAATCGCCTTGTCGGGCAAAAAACGATCTGTAATGTATCGATTTGAAAGGGTCGCTGAGGCAACCAAACTAGAATCTGAAATCCTCACGCCATGGTGTAATTCGTATTTTTCTTTAATACCTCTCAGAATTGATATTGTATCTTCTACCGTTGGCTCCTGTACCATAACAGGCTGGAACCGTCTCGCTAAAGCTGCATCTTTTTCTACATATTTACGGTATTCGTTTAGAGTAGTGGCCCCAATGCAGTGAAGCTCACCGCGAGCAAGCGCTGGTTTAATCAGATTTGCTGCATCTAAAGCACCTTCGGTGTTTCCTGCACCTACTAAAGTGTGCATTTCATCAACGAATAAAATAACCTCCCCAGCCGCAGCAGAAATTTCGATTAAAATTGATTTCAGTCTTTCTTCAAATTCACCACGATACTTTGTGCCAGCAATCAAGGACCCCATATCAAGAGCCATTAATTTTTTGTTTCGCAACGACTCTGGAACGTCACCGTTTACAATTCTTAAAGCCATTCCCTCGGCTATAGCTGTCTTTCCAACACCTGGCTCTCCGATCAACACAGGATTATTTTTTGTTCTTCGGGATAGAACTTGCATAGCTCGTCGTATTTCTTCATCACGACCTATGATAGGATCAATTTTCCCTTCGCGTGCAGCATCCGTAAGGTCTTGGGCATATTTTTCTAGAGCTTGATAATTATCCTCAGCACTAGCACTATTTGCCGTACGGCCTTTCCGCATCACATCAATAGATTTATTGATTTTTTGGGCAGTCATCCCCGCTGAAAGCAAAGCCTCTTTAGCTCCAGAGTTCACCATAGCAAGTGCTGTTAATAATCTTTCAGTAGCAACAAATTGGTCACCAGATTTTTGGGCAAGTGTTTGTGCCTCATCCAAAACTTTTAAAAACGAAGGATCTGCAAATGGCTGAACATTCCCTGTCACTTTAACCTGCTTTTCTAAAAGTGTAGTCAAGAAAACTGAGATTTCATTCACGTTTCCTTGCGAATTTATTACCAAGTTCGCCGCGAGACCTTGGTCGTCGTCAATTAAAGCCTTGAGTAAATGTTCAGGCAAAAGCCTTTGGTGATTTTCACGAATTGCTAACGATTGAGCATTTTGGACGAAACCTTTTGCTCGCTCCGTGAACTTATTTAAGTCCATGGTTTTTCTCCTTCTCATAAGCGCTGTCTGGAATACCTAAGCTTAAGCATACTCACTCCAGCCTTAATGGTGAGATGGGCATTATATAAGTTAATTTCAAGATAAAGAGCTGATAAACTGAAAACTCAAAATCTCCAGAAAAATTTGTAATGGACGCTTGACGCGAAAAAAGTTCGCTGAAACAAGCAGCATAGTATATTTAGATTTGGGGAAAGTATGTCAGATGATCGTTTAATAGTTGCCTTAGATGTCCCAAATATAATCGCAGGCATGGATCTTGTTAACAAATTGGGTGAAACTGTTTCATTTTACAAAATTGGGCTTGGAATGTTAACTGGAGGCGGTCTGGCTCTTGCAGATGAGCTCAAACAGGAACATAATAAACGGATATTTTTAGACCTTAAACTATTTGACATTGGAGCTACAGTTGAGGCTGCTGTAAAAGGTATAGCCAAATACGAATTAGACTTTTTGACAGTGCACGGCGATCCCAACGTAGTTAAAGCTGCAAAAGAAGGCGCAGCAAATTCAGATTTAAAGATTCTTGCCGTAACAATATTAACTTCGCTAGATCGTGAAGACTTAAACGAGAATCTATACAAACCTGGAAATATCAGTGATTTGGTGGTTGAGAGGGCGGAACGGGCTTTTAAGGCGGGAGCAGATGGTGTCATTGCTTCTCCCTTGGAGAGCAAAAAAATTAGAAACTTATCTAGTGCGTCAGGAAAACTAATTGTTACGCCTGGTGTTCGTCCAAAGGGTGCTGAGTTAGGAGATCAAAAAAGAATATCTACACCTAGAGATGCTATCCAAAATGGATCAAGTCATATTGTGGTCGGTAGACCCATAGTAAAATCTTCTAACCCCAAACTAGCTGCTAATAATATCGTGAATGAAATTAAAAGTTAATCGCTTACCCTTGACGAGCTTTAAAACGTCTTTGAGTTTTATTGATTACATATACACGTCCACGACGTCGAACGACGCGGCAGTCACGATGGCGCTGCTTCAGCGAACGGAGTGAATTTTTAACCTTCATAAGGTTCTCCTTTTTTTCCGCGGTGCAAACAAGCACCTTTAATTTGCTCAAACGAGCTCAACTGGTGGGCGGTACTGGGATTGAACCAGTGACCCCTACGATGTCAACGTAGTGCTCTACCGCTGAGCTAACCGCCCAAACCGACGAGCTAGCACCCCAACAAAAGGGGCGCGGGATTACCGCGCCGATGGGCGGTCTATAATATTACATTGATCAGACATCAAGAGCTTTTGATTTATTATATTCTGGGCTAACCTGAAAAAATGAATACTGTTTTTACAGATATTAGACAGCATAGTATAGTTGAGCCTGCTTCACTTACATCTGGAGTTGTTTTCGCTTTACCGCATTCCGGGCGAGATTATGGTATATCATTTTTAAACCAGTCAATATTGAACCGACGATCGATTCGATCTTCAGAAGATGCTTTCTTAGACAAATTAATCGATGGTATCGAAAAATATGGGGCACCGACGATTATTGCAAATGCGCCCAGAGCTTTTATAGACCTCAACCGCTCAACAGACGAATTGGATCCTGCTTTAATCAGTGGAATTAAAAATAGCATAAGAAATCCACGAGTTTCATCTGGCTTGGGTGTAATCCCAAGGGTGGTTGCTCATGGAAAAGAAATATATCGAGGTAAACTCAGTTTTGAGCAAGCACAATCAAGAATAGCTTATTATTGGAAACCTTATCACAAAGACCTATCAGATCTCCTCAAAAGGGCACAGTCTATTTACGGTCAAAGTTTATTAATCGATTTGCACTCAATGCCTCACGAAGCAGTTTCGACACAATCATCTTTTATAAAAGCACCAGAAATTGTTGTTGGTGACAGGTTCGGCATGTCGAGTGACTCTGAATTTACGAATCTTGTAATTTCAATTTTAAAACAACACGGGTTTAGAGTGGCAAAAAACACACCGTTCGCTGGCGCTTTTATAACAAAACATCATGGTAAAATTAAAGAAAGAATCCATGCAATTCAGTTAGAAATTGATCGGTCACTTTACATGAATGAAGAGCAAGTATCGCCAAATTCTGGATTTGAGACATTAAAATTGCGGCTCTTTCCTGCTCTTATTCAAATCTCATCATTAATATGCAAGTCAGAAAAAATTGCTGCTGAATGATCAAAGAAGTGATCTCCCTTTTATAACTGCCTCTTCTCCATACTTTTCTCTAATTTCATCTGTAACACGCTCAACTTTAATTCGAGTCAGAGCTCCATCGTCTAAAAGCTCTGGTTCACGTTCTGCCTGACTTGCCAAACAAAGGCCCGCCAAACCTGCACCCACAAGTCTAAATGGACCATTTGATATCGATGCTTCCATCAAAGGATAAGTTGAACGAAAAAGGACATCTGCCAAGTGTGTTGGGTCCCGCAGTGTTAGCCTTCTCGTTATTAACTTATGATTTGATGATTTCAGTTTTAGAATCACAACAGAGCCGGCCAACCCCTTAGCCTTAGCTCTTGATGAAACCTTTTCACAAAGCCTCCATAAATGCCCTTCTAAAACGCTCAAATCATTAGTATTTTCGAACAAGGTTGTCTCATTTGAAATCGACTTAATTCGGTCATTATTTGATACAACCCGTGCATCTTGACCTCTTGCCAGAAACCATAACCGATCACCCATAGAGCCAAATTTATTTACTAGATCTTTTCTGTCCCACCTGAGCAAATCAGAGAAGGTCCGTATGCCTGCTTTTTCCAATAACTTTTGCGTTGAAGCGCCAACGCCCCATATCAATCTAATGGATTTATCCTTTAAAAAAGAACTAGTTTCCGATGCCCCAATTATTGAATATCCATTCGGCTTATTTAAATCTGAAGCAACCTTTGCCAAAAATTTATTATGCGAAAGCCCAATTGACCCTGTCAAACCTAAATTGCCAGTAATCCTATTCATTAACTTTGCGAGCATTACGGCCGGTGGAACTCCATGCAATTTATGAGTGCCAGACAAATCCATAAAAGCTTCGTCGAGAGATAAAGGTTCGACTAGGGGTGTAATATCATTCATCATTGACCTGATCTGACGACTTATTTCAGCATATACTTTCATTCTAGGCCGAATAACGACTGCATCAGGACATTTTTCTAAAGCTTTAAACATGGGCATTGCAGATTTCACGCCACGTATTCTGGCGATGTAGCAAGCTGTAGAAACAACTCCGCGCCTCCCACCTCCAATAATTACAGGCTTATCTGCTAAATCCGGGTTATCTCTTTTTTCAACACTCGCATAGAATGCGTCGCAATCCATATGGGCGATGTTGAGATTGAACAACTCATCATGGGATACTACTAAAGGTGAACTGCAGCTTGGACATCGTCCTTCTTCGGCAAAAGTATTAAAACATTTTCTACACAAAGAAGGCATAAATTCATCTTATCGCATTAAGCAGGTGAACAAAATTTACTATTCGCTCCACTGATTCACTATCGGATAGCGCCTATCAAGCCAAAAGGCACGCTTACTTAATCGCGTACCTGGAGCAGATTGATAGCGCTTATATTCGTTCATAAATAGTAACTTTTGAATACGCTTGGCGTCCTCTTCTCTAAACCCTGCATTAATACAATCCTCTATGGTTCCATCTTCATCAACGAGGATTTTTAATATTCCGTCCAAGATAAAATAGTCTGGCAAACTGTCACTATCTTTTTGGTCAGGACGCAACTCAGCACTAGGCGGTTTTTCAATTATATTAATGGGAATAACATTTATTCCAGATGCCTTCATCCAAGGCCTAGTATTTTCATTACGCCATCTACAGATATCAAATACACGAGTTTTATAGAGATCCTTGATTGGGTTGTAACCACCAGCCATGTCGCCATATATGGTAGAATAACCAACGGAAACTTCTGACTTATTTCCTGTTGTTAACAACATTTCACCAAACTTATTGGATATTGCCATTAATAATAATCCTCGCAATCTAGATTGGATGTTTTCTTCGGTTAAGTCAGTCTTAGTTCCTTTGAATAGATCTGAAAGTGTTTCAGAAATTGCGAGCCGGCCTTCTTCAATTGAAAGATAGTCATACCGACAATTTAAATTAGTAGATAATTCAGCAGCATCATCAAGCGAGCCTTTGCTGGTATACTCAGACGGAAGCATTACGGCTCTTACAGATTGAGGCCCTAATGCATCTGCTGCGATAGTTGCTACTAGAGCACTATCAACTCCTCCGGAAAGGCCTATAACAACCCTATCAAAGCCAGCTTTTTTACAATAGTCTCGCAACCCCATTACCATCGCAAAATAGTCGGACTCTAAAGGTTCAAGAATACGAGACTTGTGCCCCACCTCAGCCTTCCAACTCCCCGCAGATTTTTTAAAGACACAAGTCTCAACGCTTTCTTCAAATTGAGGCATTTGTAAGACGAGTTCGCCGCCAGGATTTAGAACAAAAGATCCTCCATCAAAAACCTGATCATCTTGGCCTCCTACTAAATTTAGATAAACAAGAGGTAGTCCACTTTCTACGACCCTAGAAACCATTACGTTTTGTCGGATTTCTGTTTTACTCCTGTAATATGGGCTTCCGTTGGGAACTAAAAGCGTTTGAGCTCCCGTTTCTGCTAGAGTTTCTACAATATCAGAATGCCATGCATCTTCACATATTGGGCTTCCTATCCGCATTTGATCAACCTGAAATGGTCCATCTACATTTCCAGATGAAAACAAGCGTACCTCATCAAAGACTTCTTCATTAGGAAGATGATGTTTTTTAATAACTGCTTGTATCTTACCGCCCGACAATATGTAGTAGGCATTGTAAAGGTTTTTTTCATCACAAAACGGTCCACCAACAGCAATGGCAGGACCTTGTGAACATGCCTCTGCTATTTTTTGGATCGTCTCAGTAGAAGCTTTTTGAAAAGCAGGTTTTAAAATTAAATCTTGGGGATTATATCCAGTTATAAATAATTCTGGAAAAGCTATGATATTACTTTGCTCATCACGCGCTTTTTCCCATGCCTTCATAACTTTATCAGCGTTACCTTTTAGATCTCCAACTGTTGCGTTAAGTTGCGCCAAAGTAATTTTGAATTGATCGCTCATGCATCGTCCTTTACGGCTGAACATTTAGCAGAAATTTTACTGGTGGAAAGTGTTTACTAATCTACAAAAAATATAGGTCTATATCTCTTCAATTTCTACTACCCCACTCAGACTTTTAATCGCTCCTCTAATTTGTGGGTTTATAGGAAAATTTTCGCCCAAATCAATTTCCACTTCCCCTGGCAAAGTTGAATTAATAAGACGTAAGTATATTGGACCTTTAGCACCAAGTTTAACCTGATCCTTCGATTGATCCAATACTGAAGCAACAGAGCTTATAACTTTCTCATCATTTACAAAAATTCGCATTCCTTCTGCGTCAACATTTGAAATTCCAACGTCTAAAGGGCTAATTGACCTGGCTAGCAACTTAATTTGATCAGCCTCTAACGAGGCTTCTGCGGTAATTAAAACCTTTGAACCAGTTTCTATGTATTCCCTTGATTTTTCTAAAACATCTGAAAATAGAGTTGCTTCATAGGAACCGGTTTTATCGCTCAGCTGTAAAAATGCAAAACGATTGCCCCGTGCTGATTTTCTCTCTTGTCGATTTGCTACTATGCCTGCCATTTTGGCAAGAAAAGGCCCCGCTTCAGCTTTGCTGACAACCTCATCTAATGTCAAAACTCCATTTCGTTTTAATGCACTTGCATAATCGCCTAATGGGTGATCGGATAGATAAAAGCCTATAGCAATGTATTCCTCAGCTAATCTTTCAGCTGGAAGCCAGTCTTGACAGTCTTTAATACGAGGCTCAGGTAAATCGTCGCCAGTTTCGCCAAACAGTGAGACTTGGTTTGATGATTTTTGCTCATGAACCACCACTGAATAATCAACCAAATCTTCAAGCGAGGCAAAGACCCTTTTTCTGTTTGAATCAAGTTGGTCAAAAGCACCTGACCTCACCAACATTTCTAAAGGCCTTTTACCTACTCGCTTTAAATCAACTCTCCTGGCAAAATCAAAAAGGGTTGAAAAAGAAGCAGAACTTCTTGCCTCTACTATCAGTTGCATAGCCTCAATTCCAACATTCTTAAGAGCGCCCAAACCGTAAACCAACGATCCATTAACTACTGAAAATGTTGCATGAGATTTGTTCACACAAGGCGGTATATAAGGAAGCTCTAGTTCTTTTTTAACAACTTTTTCAAAGTATATTGCAAGCTTTTCAGTTAAATGAATATCACAATTCATTACACCTGCCATAAATTCCAATGGGTGGTTAGTTTTCAACCAAGCAGTTTGATAACTTACTACCGCATAAGCCGCCGCATGCGATTTGTTGAATCCATAATTTGCAAACTTTTCTAATAAATCGAAAATTTCCGAAGCTTTGTTTGTATCAACTCCATTTTCAGCAGAGCCCTTTTCAAACTTTGGACGCTCAGCATCCATTGCCTCTTTTATCTTTTTACCCATTGCTCTGCGCAATAAATCCGCTTCCCCCAAGCTGTATCCAGCCATAACTTGAGCGATTTGCATGACTTGCTCTTGATAAACTATTATACCCTGTGTCTCTTCTAAAATATCATCAATTAACGGATGTATCGAGGTGCGCTCTTTCAAACCATTTTTTACCTCGCAATAGGCTGGGATATTTTCCATTGGGCCTGGCCGGTATAAAGCCACCAAAGCAACTATGTCCTCAATACAAGTTGGCTTCATTCTCTTAAGTGCATCCATCATACCTTGGCTTTCAACCTGGAAAACCGCATAAGTTTTGGCAGCTGAATAAAGTCGGTAAGTTAACTCATCGTCCAAGGGGATAGCATTGATTTCGTTTTCAGCACCATTTTGAGGTGCATATAGTTCCCTACCGTCGGCAGCCTCATGAAGAGGACGCCCAGATTTTAATATTAATTCGACAGCGTTCTGAATAACCGTTAAAGTTTTTAATCCTAAAAAATCAAACTTGACCAATCCAGATTGTTCAACCCATTTCATATTATATTGGGTGGCCGGCATATCTGATTTTTGATCTTTATATAATGGCACCAATGAGTCGAGAGGCCTATCACCAATCACAACTCCTGCAGCATGCGTTGCAGCATTTCTTAAAAGACCCTCAACTTCTTTTCCATAATGTAAAAGCCTTTCCACGACCTCTTCATTTTTTGCCTCTTCCTTGAGCCTAGGTTCTTCTTCAATAGCTCTTTCTATTGATACTGGTTTGACACCCTCTACTGGTATCATCTTGGCGAGCCGGTCTACTTGCCCATAGGGCATTTGAAGGACGCGCCCAATGTCACGGATAGCAGCCTTGGATAGCAATGCGCCAAAAGTAATTATTTGCCCAACACGGTCATGACCATATTTTTCTTGTACGTACCGAATGACTTCCTCTCTACGATCCATACAGAAATCAATATCAAAGTCAGGCATCGAAACTCTGTCTGGATTTAAGAAACGCTCAAAGAGCAATGAGTACCTAATCGGATCTAAATCTGTTATTGTAAGAGAATAAGCTACAAGTGATCCAGCGCCTGACCCCCTGCCGGGACCCACAGGAATTTTATTTTTTTTAGACCATTGGATGAAATCCGCAACAATTAAAAAGTAACCTGGAAAACCCATGTTAATTATCACATTAAGCTCGAAATCTAATCTTTTTTGGTAATCCGCTGTTGATGCTGCATGTGGAATTACTGCAAGCCTCTTCTGCAAGCCATCATTTGCTTGGCGTCGTAACTCAGCGACTTCATCGTCTGCAAATTTTGGTAATATTGGGTCACGGCACGAAACCATAAAAGAACAACGTTTAGCGATTTCTACCGTATTCTCTATTGCTTCAGGTATATCCGCAAAAAGAGCTAACATTTCAGTCGATGTTTTGAAATAATGCTGCCGCGTTAGGCGTCTTCTGGGTTCTTGCTGATCAACATAAGCACCATCAGCTATACACAACAAAGCATCATGAGATTCATAAGCTTCAGAGTTTAAAAAATAGACATCATTTGTTGCAACGACCGGGATATCCATTTGATTTGCAATTTTTAGAAAAAATGGCTCAGTCTTTTGCTCAAGAGCAGGTAACCCGCCCTCTTCGGGATGTCGCTGCAATTCAATATAAAAACGATCGCAAAAAATTTCTGAAAGCTTAGATGCATAGTTTATTGCTTCATCAATCTGGCCATCTGCGATTAAAGAACCAATTGGCCCGCCTGGACCGCCGGAAAGACAAATTAAATCGTCTGAATATTTTTCTAGTTCAAGTAGATCAACTCGAGGGAGGCCTCTCTTATCTTCTTCAAGATAAAGGCAAGAATTGAGTTTCATTAAGTTTTGATAACCATTTTCACTCTGAGCGATTAAAACAAGGGGTGCTATTTTTGGTAAGGTTTCGCCAACTTTTAATTCTGAATATTGGGTATCTATTTGGCAACCGATTATTGGTTGTACACCTTTGCTACTAGCAGAAACGGAAAATTCTAATGCACAAAACAAATTATTTTTATCTGTTACAGCCACAGCGGGCATATTCTCTTCAACGCATAGGTCAGGAAGAGATTTTAGACGCATTGCTCCTTGTAAAAGTGAATACTCTGAATGAAGTCGTAGATGAACAAATTTGGCAGCCGAAGACATAAAATTTCCACAAAATTAAATCTGTTTTTAGGTTTGCCCCAATTTTTATTTTTTAACAACGCGTATTTCTGAAAATTTTGCACTTGAGCCAGAAATTATTGTCCTTAAAGTGAAACTCTCTAAGATCGATTAACCGAAAGTTCATGAAGGAGTGTTGCGTGGCCGAAGTTTTGCTACAGCTTAACGGCATATCCAAATCATTTCCCGGTGTAAAAGCTAACGAAAATATAAGTTTTGAAATTAATTCAGGCGAAATCCATGCACTGCTAGGTGAAAATGGTGCTGGTAAGTCAACACTCGTAAAAATGATATACGGTTTGATGCAGCCCGACTTAGGCAATATGAGGTTGAGTTCGGAAAGTTTTAGACCTTCAGAGCCAAGTAAAGCGCGTCAGAGTGGCATAGCAATGGTTTTCCAACATTTTTCTTTATTTGATGCTTTGAATGTCGCTGAGAATATTGCTCTAGGAATGGAGAACCCACCCAAAATTAACGATTTATCCGAAAAAATTGAAAATGTTTCAAAATCATACGGGCTTCCCTTAGATCCAAAAAGGCTAGTTGGCCAATTGTCAGCTGGCGAGCGTCAAAGAGTAGAAATTATCAGGTGCCTGCTCCAAAACCCCAAATTACTAATAATGGATGAGCCTACGTCTGTTTTAACCCCGAATGAAGTGAAGACACTTTTTGAGACACTTCTCAGACTTAAAAAAGAAGGCAAATCGATCTTATATATTTCGCATAAATTAGAGGAAATTCGCGAAATTTGTGATTTTGCAACCATTCTCCGGAATGGAGAAAAGGTTGGATCTTGTATCCCAAAAAATACCAGCGCAAAACAGATTGGAGAGATGATGGTTGGCAAATCATTTTCCAGTCCATCCAGGGAAAATCGAGTATTTGGAGAAAAACTTTTAAAAGTTTCAAATCTTTCTATTCACACTAAAGACTTTTTTGGAACTTCTTTATCAAATATCAATTTTTCGGTCCATGTTGGAGAAATATTGGGCATTGGAGGAGTGGCAGGCAATGGCCAAGATGAGCTCCTGTCAGCTCTGTCTGGTGAAGAAAAAACAAGTCCCTCGACGATTAACATACTTAACCACCCTATTGGCAAATTGGCTCCTAATGAACGAAGAGATTTAGGGCTGCGAGCAGCCCCAGAAGAGCGGTTGGGGCATGCTGCCGCTCCATCAATGACTTTAATTGAGAACACTCTTATGACTTCTCATTCGGAAGACATAGTAAACCGGTGGGGAATTATTAATTTTGATAATGTTACAGAAGAGACAAAAGATATTGTTGCTGAGTTTGATGTCAGAACCCCAACTTTAGATAATGCAGCTGCCTCTTTGTCAGGAGGAAATTTACAAAAATTTGTAATTGGTAGAGAAATTCTTAAAAAACCACGTGTTTTTGTTGTTAATCAACCAACTTGGGGCGTTGACGCTGCTGCTGCTGCTTTCATAAGACAATCAATATTGAATTTAGCCTCCCATGACTCTGCAGTCGTTGTAATTAGTCAGGATTTAGATGAGCTTTTTGAAATTTGCGATACTTTTGCCGTTTTGACGAATGGGCGTCTTTCAAAATCATACGATATGCGTAACTTATCATCAGAAGATGTAGGTTTATTAATGGGGGGGTCTGATTTGGATCTTAAAAACTCATGATAAGACTTGAGAAGCGTCGCAGTATTTCTAAACTATGGACAACCCTTACTCCAATTATTGCAGTTTTTTTGACTATGGTATTCGGAGGATTAATGTTTGGCCTCTTGCTGGGCGATCTTGCTTCTGCATTTGGTGCAATTAAATTAATATTCTGGGACCCTTTATTTGATGAAAATTTTGCCTCATACTCTAGACCGCAACTTCTTGTAAAAGCAGGACCGATCATTCTTATTGCCATAGGACTTTCGATTGGTTTTAAGGCTGGTATATGGAATATTGGTGCTGAGGGACAATATATTTTAGGGGCAATCTTTGGTGCCTCTGTTGCTCTTGGCCTCTTTCCACATGAGAGTATATTTATTTTCCCAGCGATGATTTTAGCCGGGGCACTGGGGGGCTTTATTTGGGCATTAATACCAGCCGTCCTGAAAGTATATTTTAAAACTAACGAAATACTTGTTTCATTAATGCTTGTATATGTGGCCGAAAATATTCTTGCCTCTGTAAGCCAAGGCCTGCTGCGAAACCCTGATGGCATGGGACTTCCAGGAAGCAGGAATTTAAAAAATTACCCAAGCGCGCACAATTCTGAAATAATTGCTAATTCTGGAATGCACTGGGGCGTTCTAACAGCATTTTTATCAGTGATATTAGCATATTTTTTGTTTCTCAAACATCAAAAAGGGTACGAAATAAGAATATCCGGTGAAGCGCCCAAGGCAGCCTATTTTGCAGGTATTAATCCATCAAAAACAATTATTTTTTGCATGGGCATGTCTGGGCTTCTAGCCGGTATGGCTGGCCTCTTTGAAGTGGCCGGGCCTGCAGGACAAATTACTATGTCTTTTAATTCAGGTTATGGGTTCACTGCAATCATAGTTGCATTTTTGGGCCGGTTGGATCCGTTAGGAATATTATTGGCAGGCCTTCTGATGGCATTAACTTATATTGGCGGTGAAATTGCACAGCTTATGCTTGGGTTACCAGGAGCTTCAATTCAGCTCTTACAAGGAATGCTTCTCTTCTTTTTATTAGCTACGGATATTTTTACTAATTACAGAATTAAATCTAAAGGTTCTTAAGATGGTGATTTTTGGTATAGACCTAGTACTGCTTATTCCTGCCCTCATGATCTCAGCCACTCCCGTCCTTTTGGCTGCTGTTGGAGAAGCTGTCGTTGAAAAATCGGGTGTTTTGAATCTTGGCGTCGAAGGAATGATGATAACAGGTGCTGTCATTGGGTTCATCATCGCAGTCAATACTCAAATACCCATATATGGATTTATCTGCGCAGCAATTGCTGGCGCTTTATTGTCAGTTTTATTCGCAATACTAACGCAATACCTTATGTCCAATCAAGTCGCTACTGGTTTAGGCCTTACAATGGTAGGCCTTGGATTATCTGCTTTGATTGGAAAACCTTACGAAGGAATAAAAAGCCCAACTTTAAACAAG